>RFSU01000182.1 GCA_009923795.1 Sphingomonadaceae bacterium | reverse complement strand
ATCGACATCATCATTCCACGCGGCGGCAAAACTCTGGTCGCGCGTGTGCAGGATGACGCGCGTGTGCCCGTGCTCGCCCATTTGGATGGCATCAACCATTGCTATGTCGACCGCGCGGCCGATACAGATAAGGCCACCGCGATTGTCGTGAATGCCAAGATGCGGCGCACCGGCATTTGCGGATCGACCGAAACGGTGTTGATTGATCGGCAGTTTGGCGCGCCAGCACAGATTGTGACGGCACTGCTGGATGCGGGTTGTGCGGTGCGCGGCACGCCAGAGGTTCAGGCGCTTGACCCGCGCATTACCCCTGCCGCGCCTGAGGATTGGGACACCGAGTATCTGGATGCCATTTGCTCGGTGGCACTGGTCGACGATGTGACCGAGGCGATGGCGCATATCGCAACGCACGGGTCCCACCATACCGATGCCATCATCACCGAAGATCGCCAGACCGCAGAGGCATTTCTGGCCGGGGTCGATTCGGCCATTGTCCTGTGGAATGCCTCAACCCAATTTGCCGATGGCGGGGAATTTGGGCTGGGCGCAGAAATTGGGATTGCGACCGGACGGTTGCACGCCCGCGGCCCTGTCGCGCTGGAAGGGCTGACTACCTATAAATGGGTCGTCCGCGGCACGGGGCAGATACGGCCCTGATCAAGACAGGCCTTCTTGGCGGGTCCTTCAACCCGGCCCATGCCGCGCACCGCCAGATCAGCCTTTTGGCGGCAAAGGCGCTTGGCCTGGATGAAGTCTGGTGGCTGGTTTCCCCCGGAAATCCGCTGAAACCCAAGGCTGGGATGGCTCCCTTATCTGTGCGGCTGCGCTCTGCTCAAAAATGCGCACGCCGCAGCATCATCCGCCCGACCGCCATCGAGCAAAAGCTTGGCACACGCTACACCGTGGACACGCTGCGGGCCTTGCGCCGTCGGCACCCGGAAAGGTGCTTTGTGTGGCTGATGGGGGCGGATAATCTTGCCCAGTTTAGTGACTGGAAAGACTGGCGCGGAATTGCACGTACGATGCCGATTGCAGTCATCGCCCGGCCGGGATATGATGCACCTGCCCAGGCGAGCCGCGCCATGGGATGGCTTCGTGGGTTCGTCCGCCCCCGGTCGGCCGCATTTAAGGGGACGATGTGGAGACCGCCGGCGCTCGTGCTCTTGCGCTTTCGCCCCGATAAAACCTCCGCCACAGCGCTTCGCCGGGCTGACCCGGACTGGTCGAGCGCCTTGCCCCACACCCCTGTGCGCGATGCCGTGACGCATCGCCTTGTTGATTGAGGATTATTTTGCCCGCTGCCCCCAAACGCAAAGCTGCCGCAGAGGCGGATTCGGTTGAGACCCTTCACAAGGTCATTCTGCAATCGCTGGAAGATGATCAGGCGGTGGAAACCGTCTCCATCCCGCTTGCCGGAAAGTCCGCCATTGCTGATCATATGGTGATCGCCAGTGGCCGGTCGACCCGTCAAGTCGCCTCAATGGCGCAAAAGCTTCAAACCAAGATTAAGCAGCAATGCGGCCGCGTCGCGCGGATCGAAGGCCTGCCCAATGCCGATTGGGTGCTGATCGATGCGGGCGATGTGATCGTCCATCTCTTCCGCCCGGAAGTGCGCAGCTTTTACAATCTCGAACGCATGTGGGCGTTTGGCGACGCACCGGGCGCTTGAAGCTTCACATCATTGCCAGAGGAAAGATCGGCCGCTGCCCAGAGGCCGATCTGATCGCGCGCTATGCCAAGCGCCTCAGCTGGCCGTTTCAGATCACCGAACTGCCCGACATGGGGGGTAAAGCCCCGCCCATCTCGCCCGGCACGATCATCGTGGCGATGGATGAAACAGGCGAGCAGATGACGTCGCTCTCCCTTGCCCAAAAGCTGGAGGCCTGGCGCGATACAGGCATATGTGAGGTGCGTTTTCTCATCGGGGCGGCCGACGGCCTGACCACCGAAGAACGGGCCTCCGCCACCCACTTCATCGCCTTTGGCAAGGCCACTTGGCCCCATATGCTGGCGCGCGCGATGCTGGTTGAGCAACTCTATCGCGCGACGAGCATTATTGCAGGTCACCCCTATCACCGGGAAGGTTAAGCGCCCTTCTCCCGCGCGACTTCGCGCCAGCCAATGTCGCGGCGGCAAAAGCCTGTTGGGAAATCAATCGCGTCCACCGCAACATAGGCGCGGGTCTGTGCCTCGGTGACTGTCTTGCCCTGCGCCGTCACATTGAGCACACGGCCGCCATTGGCGACCAATTGCCCCTCGTGCATCGCCGTGCCGGCGTGAAAGACCATCGCATCCGGACTGTCGGACAGGTGGATCAACCCGCGTTTTTCCGGCGTTCCCGGATAACCCTTAGCAGCCATCACGACCGTCAGCGCGGTGTCGCCCGAAAATTCGGGCGTCTCGGCCTCTGCCAACTGCCCATCGGCAATGGCGGCGAGCAGCGACACCAAATCGCCTTCAAAGCGGGTCATCAGCACCTGACATTCCGGATCGCCAAAGCGGCAATTATACTCGATGAGCTTTGGCCCCGCATCGGTCAGCATCAGGCCTGCGAAGAGGACGCCGGAATAGGGATTTCCCTCTTGCGCCATGGTGCGCACGGTCGGCTCGATAATCTCTGCCATCACGCGCGCTTCAAGCGCGGGGGTCAACACGCGCGCGGGGGAATAGGCCCCCATGCCGCCGGTATTCGGCCCAACATCGCCATCGCCGACGCGCTTATGATCCTGCGCCGATCCAAAGGCGACAACGTCACGCCCATCGGTCAGGGCAAAAAAGCTCGCCTCTTCGCCCAGCATAAATTCTTCAAGCACAACTTCGGCACCCGCCGTGCCAAAGCCACCGCCAAACATATCCTCAATCGCGTCGCGTGCCTCAGCCTCAGTTTCGGCGATGATCACGCCCTTGCCGGCGGCCAGCCCATCAGCCTTGATGACAACAGGCAGGCCAAAGCGCGCCAAATCTGCAAGGGCGGCGGCCTTGTCCGCATGGCGGGCATAAGCGGCAGTGGGGATATGGGCACGGGTACACAAATCCTTGGTGAAGCCCTTTGACCCTTCCAACCGGGCTGCACTGGCGCTGGGGCCAAAGACAGGAATAGCAAAGGCGCGCAGGCTATCGCCTAGCCCATCGACCAACGGCGCTTCGGGGCCAATGACGACAAGGCCAATGCCCTTGACCCGGCAAAAGGCGATGACGGCTTCATGATCTGTCACATCGAGCGAAATGCAGGCGGCGTGCGCGGCAATGCCGGGGTTGCCGGGCGCTGCATAGAGTGTATCGCAAAGAGGCGATTGCGCCAGCTTCCATGCCAGCGCATGTTCACGCCCGCCACTGCCGATCAGAAGGATGTTCATGCCCGCTCAAATGCCCTTTGAAGATGCGCCCGAAGGCAAGACAGGTCTGTTAGCCGGGGAACGTGCAGGCGACAATGCAGGGGCGCTGTCTGTCAGTGAAATTTCAGCCGCGCTGAAACGCCATGTGGAACAGGGCTTTTCCCATGTGCGCATCCGGGGAGAGATTTCGGGCTTTACGCGCGCGTCATCGGGCCATCTCTATTTCGCGCTGAAAGATGACAAGGCAGCGATGGACGCCATCATGTGGAAGGGGAGCACGCTGCGGCTCGCCTTTGCGCCGCAGAACGGCATTGAGGTGATCGCCACAGGCAAGCTCACCACCTTTCCCGGTCGATCCAAATATCAGATTGTCGTCGAGACACTGGAAATTGCAGGCGAAGGCGCGCTTTTGGCGCTGCTGGAAAAGCTCAAGGCAAAGCTGGCCGCAGAAGGGCTGTTCGCCGCAGAGCACAAGCGGCCTTTGCCCTTTTTGCCCAAGACCATCGGGGTTGTGACATCGCCCACAGGGGCGGTGATTCGCGATATTCTCCACCGGTTGGAGGATCGCTGCCCCACGCGCGTCATCGTCTGGCCCGTGCTGGTGCAGGGTCAGGGGTCTGCCGACCAAGTGGCCGCCGCCGTCACCGGATTTTCCAATATGCAAGGGGCAGACCGCCCCGATCTCGTGATTGTGGCCCGCGGGGGTGGATCGGTTGAGGATCTGTGGGGCTTTAATGAAGAAGTGGTCGTGCGCGCCGTGGCCAGCTGCTCCATCCCAATCATCTCTGCGGTCGGGCATGAAACCGACACAAGCCTGTGTGATTTTGCCGCCGATGTGCGCGCCCCCACCCCAAGCGCCGCCGCCGAAATCGCCGTGCCCGTGCGGGCGGAGCTGCTGGCCGGATTGCAGACAATGGGTGGGCGCGCCCTGCGCTGTGTGCAGCGCTATCGGGAGCGGGCGGGCGAGCGGCTGGACGCGACCACCCGCCGCCTGCCGACGCCAGAGACGTTGCTGGGGCCGCAAAGCCAGCGGGTTGATGATCTGGGGGATCGATTGCGGCGTGGCCTGTCTCACATAGTCTCTGAGGCGCGGGGTGACCTTGCCCGCGCCGCCGGGGCCTTGCGCCCGATCATG
>RFSU01000181.1 GCA_009923795.1 Sphingomonadaceae bacterium | reverse complement strand
GCGCTCCATAAGGCCCAGGGCGTCATGATCTTCTTCCGCCAAAATCTGCGCCTCAATCTGGCGAAAGGGTGTGGCGACATCATGTTCTTTGACCAAGCGAAAGCGCGACTGGCCTTCAAGGACGACATTATAGCGGCCATCGTCGAGCGCCTCGACATGGATGATCTTCCCAACGCAGCCCATATCAAAAAGCGGCGGTGGATCGCCCGCGCCGCGCGGCTGGATCATGCCGATCCGTTGGTCGCTGGCCAGCGCATGCTGCACCAGCGCGCGATAGCGCGGCTCAAAAATATGGAGCGGCATGTGCATCCGGGGAAAGAGCACGGCCCCGCCAAGCGGAAAGACACACAGCCGGGTGAGGGTATCGACCATCATCCGAACAGCACCGCAGAGAGCTTGCGCCGGGTTGCGGCCACCCAGGGGTCTTCCAGCCCAATGGCTTCAAACAGCTTGAGCAATTGCGCCCGCGCCGCCCCCTCATTCCAGCTTCGGTCAATCCGGATACTTTCCAGCAGCGCCTCTGCCGCGCCATCCCGGTCGCCAACGGCCATCAGCCCGCCGGACAGGTCAAAGCGGGCGGCATGATCTTCCGGATTGGCCGCCACATGCGCCTTTAGCCCCGCCAGATCATCCACCGGCTTTGCATCCTGTGCCAAAGCAAAGGCAGAGGCTGCGCGCGTGAGCACGGGGGATTTGCGCTGCTCTTCACTGAGGGAGGCAAGCAAGGCCTCGGCCGCGTCCATCTGCCCTGCGCCAATATAGGCGCGGGCAAGGCCAGACAGGGCGTCTGCATTGTCCGGCGCCATCGCAACAATTTGTTCAAAAATGCCAATGGCGCGCGCGGCATCGCCCTCGGCCAAAGCCGCATCGCCCATGGCGATCAGTGGCTCGATCTCCATCGCCTGCTCTTGTGCCGCGCCCTTTATCGGCAATTGCTGCAAAATCTGGTCTAGTGCCCGGGTGATCTGCGCTTCGGTGCGGAACTGCGTTAAGTCAGCGACCAATTGCCCCTGAAACACGGCATAGACAGTGGGGATAGATTGCACGCGGAATTGCGCGGCGATCAGCTTTTGCTCATCCACATTGACCTTGGCCAGCATCACGCCCTTATCGGCATAGTCCGCCGCGATCTTTTCCAACACGGGCGTCAGCTGCTTGCACGGGCCGCACCAGTCCGCCCAGAAATCGAGGATGACGAGCGACGTCATCGACGGCTCAATCACATCGCGGCGAAACGCCTCCACGGCTTCTTTATCCTGCGCGCTCATGCCCAGAGTTGCCACCATCTCACTCCCTCATTGTCTTACACCCCCCTATGTGGGGAGGCCGCGCCCGGACACAACCCAAAAAGCGCGTCATGGGCGGGACAAAATCCCGATCCCGGGCTTGCAAAGCGCACAGGCCGCTGGTAACAGCCCGGCTCCCGCGCAGGACGAGTGCCCGCGCCAACGCCAGAGCGGGCGTAGCTCAGGGGTAGAGCACAACCTTGCCAAGGTTGGGGTCGAGGGTTCGAATCCCTTCGCCCGCTCCAATGATTTCAATGACTTAGGTGATACCGCCTTTGCTGCCCAAAGCGGGGTTACAGCCTGCGTTTTAATCAGCGTTCTGATTGGAGCGCCCGCGTAAAAATCTTGGAAATTCAGTGTTTAAGTCGGCCTTGGATGGGGCATTGCCGGTTAATGCGATTTGCACTGCGCTCATCTTTGTGTTCGGCTCGCTCCTAAAAACGGATGAGCGACGATCATCCGTAACGCTTTGGGGCCGGTCCGCGCAATCCCAAACCCCAAATAAGCTGCATTTGCCCGGGAAGAGCCGATGGCGCCGAACACCGTTCGCCAGCGTTCCAATTGGAACAGTCTATTTTGGCTGAAAGCCTAATCGGTTCTCGTCCTTAATCAGGTGCCATGGCAACTTTTGGGCCGAGAGCGGACTGTCTGCTTCTGTGGGTGGATTGATCAAAAGCTGCCGTTTAAGCCGGTCAGAGCTCGGTGCTGTCGCGGCCAACTTTGCAGCTACTGATAACCCCTAAAGAACGGCTCGGAAACGGAGCTGTATCCAGCTCCGTTCGATGGATGCGTGGCGGCCAGTTCTAGTTTACTCAGAGCGATCCAAGTTCCCATTTTTGACCCTGTCCAGATAAAAAGACAAGGCGTCAATTACCAAGTCCACCACGCGGTCGAACAGTTCAGGATCGGGCCTCCGCGAATACTCAAGGGCCAGTCCGCGAGTCAACGCGCGCATAAAGTATTTGTATTCGCGAAAGCCAATGGCACCTGGCTCGGTGGTTCCCAGCATTCTCTCCAATGACTCATCGGCTAAATAATGCTCACTCGTAAGATAGGCATCGACCCGCTCTTTGAGGATAGCGTCGCTCTTTGACGCGATCCATACTTCTACGAGAAACCATGTCGCTGGATCACGGTAAGCCGCCTTTATTCCCGCTCGCGCAATGCTAAAATCAGCCTGCGAAAATTCTGTCATTGCCGATAAATACTGCCGTTGCCGCCGCTCCAGAATATCTGCGCAAACGGCAGTGATTAAATCAACGCGTGTATCGCCAAAGCAGTGCTGGATCGCGCCTCGCGTAACCCCTGCGCGTTCCGCTATGACTGCCATTGTTGCGCCCGCGTAGCCGTGTTCAAATACTACGTCGATGGTTGCAGTAATTAGCCGACCGTGCGTTTCGGGCGATCTCGCAGACCTAGATGAACCTTCATCGTTAGCAAGTTTCACAAACTTCATCCTTCATTTCCTGCTTCATAAACCAAATGTTCGTTACGTTTCTATCGTTAATGCCATAAAAACGTCATTAACGTAACATACATACACGAATGTATGTAAGGGAGATGACTATGCGACTCGTGAAAAATACGCTTTTTTCGGCTATCAGTGTGGCAGCACTGTGCGCCCCTTTCTCGGCGGTGCTTGCACAAGAAGCTGCAAGCGACATCCCGGGGGAGATGGCATCATCTGGCGACATCGTCGTCACCGCACGCAAGCGTGAAGAACCTATAAGCGCAGTGCCAATTGCCATTTCCGCCTTCACCGGCGACCAGCTTCGTGATCAAGGCGTCGCAAGCATTGCCGATATTGCCAATCTGGCAGCAGGAGTTGTTCTACGCGAAGATGTCGCGGGTCGCGCGTCTCCCAGCGTTGTGATTAGAGGCATTGGCTTTGACGATTTTCGTTCAAACGGCAACCCAGCGGTAGCGGTCAACATTGACCAAGTTTACTTTGGCTCCAACGCCCTCCTCAGCGGTGCTATTTTCGACATCGAGCGCGTTGAAATTGTGAAAGGCCCGCAGGGCACGCTGTATGGCCGCAATACCACAGCGGGCGCGCTGAATGTAATTAGCAAGCAGCCAACCGAAACCCTATCCGCTGACTTTAATGCCGAATATGGAAGCTTTCGGGCAATCCGCGGCGAGGCTGGAATCGGCGGTCCGCTAAGTGACAAGGTCGGCTTCCGTTTGGCTGCGACCTATGAAAGTGGCGGGGGCTTTTTGACCAATAAGGGCAACGCCGCATTCGCCAATTTGCCCACAGGGTCATTAGTTCCGGTTGCTCCGCTAGTGCCAGAAACCGATAATGTTGGCGACGCAGACTTGTTCGCTGCCAGGGGTATACTGGTGTTAAAGCCTAGTGACCAAACGACGATCACCGCGCAAATTAACCACGCGCGCGACCGCGGTGACAACAGCCAGTCAGACGTTTTGGGCATTTCGGCAACAGGTTTTAACGAGCCTGACATCGACCCGTTTACATATTACGGCAACTTTGTTCCCAAGCTGAACTCCGACCTAACCGGAGGACAGCTTCGGATTGAGCATGATCTGAGCGATAGTTTTAACATCACTGCTATCGCTGCGCACATCGATCTTGGCCGGCGTTATACCTTTGATCCAGGCGATCCGCGCCGTCGGTTTGATCTTGATTACCAGGACCAGATCAAGCAGACGACGGGCGAAATTCGCATTCAGGGCGAACTGGGCTCTTCTGCAGATTTAACGCTCGGTGCGTTTTATTTCCGCGACCGCGTGCGACTGCAAAGTTCGCTGAATGCGGCCGATTTGGTACGTACGGTTCTTGGTACCGATTATCTGCAAAATCGCGAAAGTTGGGCGGTTTTTGGTGAGACCGACTTGCATCTCACCTCGAACCTGACTTTGACCGCTGGATTGCGGTATACTCAGGAAACAGCCCAATTTGCGGGTTCAACCGTTGATCTCAATCCGTTTGGGGCGAGCGTTGCGGCATCTGCCTTCCGGCTGCCTGTGGTTTTCGACAATGATTTTTCGGATAACAGCCTCTCGGGCCGCGTTGCGCTCTCGTATCAAATGGCTCCTGACACGTTATTATACGGTTCGATCAGTCGCGGGTTCAAAAGCGGCGGTTTCGATGGTTCAACGATTTTCACTGTAGGCGAAGCATTGCCGTTCGCTTCAGAAAAAGTCGATGCGTATGAGATTG
>RFSU01000019.1 GCA_009923795.1 Sphingomonadaceae bacterium | reverse complement strand
TTGCGTTGGTGACCGCCTCTGGCTTTTCCCAAGGGATGAAATGCCCTGCATCGGGCACCCGCACGATATCCAGCCGATCGATATGGCCCTCTAACCCGTCAAGCTGACAGGGGAGGAGTGCCTCATCGCGCAGGCCCCAAATGACGAGCACGGGCATGGTCAGCTTTGGGAAAGGCGCGTCCAGAAAGGGCGTCATTTCCGCCGGCGCGTCAGGTGCCGGCACCGCCATGGGGGAGGCGCGATACCAGTTGAGCATGCCTGTCAGCGCGCCGGGTTGCGACCATTCGTCGATATAGGCTGCGCGGTCTTTTGCGGTCATTTGTGTCGTGCTGATTTTGGCGAAATGGTCTTCAAAAAACCAGTCCATGCCCTTAGCCGCGACCTCGCCTTCAATGTCACGATCCCGAAATTCTGAGATATATTGTGAGGCCGCGCGCTGATCCGCATCGAAAATCAGCGTCTTTTGAAACACATAGGGGTGGGCCGCATTGCATTGGATCAGCCGGGTGACACGGTCTTGCGCCTTAAGCGCCGTCGCCCAAGCAACCGCCCCGCCCCAATCATGACCGACCAGAGTAAATTGCCGAGCGCCAAAGCCATCCGCCAGTGCCAGCACGTCGGCCACAAGAACGGGCACTTTATAGGCAGCGATCCCTTGCGGCTTGTCGGACCGGGCATAGCCCCTTTGGTCGGGCGCGATGCAGAAATAGCGGTCCGATAGCCCGGCCATTTGGTGCCGCCATGTCCGGTGCGAATCGGGAAATCCATGGAGAAAGATGATGGGCGGGTTGGCTCTGTCTCCCGCCGTCCAAACGTCCAGTTCCACCCCGGTGGATAGGCGTAGGCGCTGCGTCTGGCTCATCTTCAAATCGGGTCGCTGTTGGTCAGCGGCGTTTGCGGCAGGGGGATGAATTCCGGGTCATTCTCAACCATCGGGAAGCGGCCTTCTGTCCAGTCCATCACGGCCTGATCAATCCGGCTTTGGCGAGAGGAAACGAAGTTCCACCAGACGCGCCGTGCGGTGGGGAAATCCTGTCCGCCCATCAGCATCACCCGTCCCCCGCTTTTGGACAGCAATGTTGCCGCATGGCCGGGGCGCAGCACATAGAGCGCATATAGCTCCATCTCTTCGCCCGATATGTCGGCAGACCCACCCACCAGCATCACCGCGCGTTCATCGGCTTCGGCGTCAATGGGAATGCTGCCGCCAGCCTCCAGCACAATATCGGCATAAATGGTGGGCGCATGGCAGGTGGTGGCGGCCGTCTGCCCCCAGAGATTGCCCATGATCACGCGGGCGTGAACTCCTGTGTCAGACACAATGGGCAGGCGGTCCGGCAGGACTTGCTCAAAGGCTGGGTCAATCTCTTCCATCCCATCCGGCAAGGCGAGCCAAGTTTGCATGCCATAGATAGGCGCGCCTTTGTCGCGTTCTGATTGGGGGGATCGTTCTGAATGGACGATGCCTTTGCCCGCCGTCATCAGATTAACGGCACCGGGATGGATGGTCGCAAAGCTGCCCAGCGAATCGCGATGCTCAATCGCCCCTTCAAACAAATAGGTGACGGTCGATAGGCCAATATGCGGGTGCGGCCGCACATCCATGCCCAGCCCAATTTCCAAATGGCCCGGGCCAAATTGATCCACAAAGCAAAATGGCCCGACCATTGTTAGGCCACGCGCGGGCAGCACACGGCGCACCTGAAACGCCCCCAGATCATGGGTGACGGGAAGCAAAGTGCCTTCAACCGGATGCGTCATCTTTGGCTCTCCTTAATAGGCGGATGATCTATTCCCCCGGCGCAAGGGCGCGGATGGCAAGGGCGTGGATGCGTTGACCGGGCAGGTCGCCCAGCGCGCGGTTGACCATGCGTTGCCGCTCCAGCCTGCTCACACCGGCAAAGGCTTGGGCCTCAATCTCGACCGAAAAATGGCTTTCACCCGTGCCATCATCTCCCAAATGGCCATGATGTTTCGCGCTGTCGTTTGTCACGATCAGCTGGGTTGGGGCAAAGGTGGCGATCAGTCGATCGCGCAGTTCGGATTCGATAGAATTTTGGGTCATGACTTTTCTTCTAGCAAGACTATCGCCATGTGGAAGCCATGCTTGTGACGATCATGAAGGGGCAGTCGGACGACAAGATCACCATCTGCCGGGCAGATGGCACGACGGCGGCTGCCCAATTCCCCAAAAAAGGCCCTGTCCCACATGATGCGGTGCATCTGATTGTTGAGGAGGTGCTTGGCCTTGCCCATGGCTTTTGGGGCATGATTGCGGCCGGACATGATCCAGAAGAAATTCAAGACATCGCGAAAGCCGCAGGCCATGCCAGCGCCAAGCGCGCGACAGCGCCGGGGGCGGAGATATTGGAGCTTATTCAGGCAGAGCGCATCGTTGAAGCCGCAGAGGCCGCGCTCTGGTCTGGCGGGACGGATGTTGAGGGCATGCGCGATCTGGCAGAGGCGGGCTGCCGGGCATCTTATGTCCCTGTGCCGCCGCTCTCTTTAGCCGGTGCGCAAGAGATTATGGCCCGTGTCTGCGCCCTGCGTGATGATTGGGCCAGTGCCGGGATTGGCCATCAGCTTGAGCATCGCTGGGCGCTGACATGACGGATCACCAACGGCCTCTGCGCGATCGATTCCATGGGCGGATCGGGGATCATAACCAGTCATGCAATCGGCGCGGCTGTCCAGAGGCGGGAGAGTTTCGGGCGCCCGACCCTTCGGGCCGCAGCCCGGGCGGAGACGGGCCGGGCGATTGGCAATGGCTCTGCCTCGATCATGTGCGGGAATTTAATGCCGGCTATAATTATTTTGCCGGGATGAGCCGGGAAGAAATTGAAGAAGCGCAAATGCCGCTCGCTGGATGGGCTCAGGAAAGCCGGGCCTTTCGCGCAACAGCAGGTGTCGATACGCCCCCGCGCTGGGCCGATTTTCATGATCCGTTGGAGGCTATTTCCGGTCGTTTTCGCAAACGCGCCGAAGCCGCCATGCCCCGCGCCCGTGCCGATGGGCGGCCCCTCTCAGGGGAAGACCGTCAGGCGCTGGATGTGCTCGGCCTCGATATGGATGCAGATCGAAAGGCGCTGCGCGCCCGCTATTCAGAGCTTGTCCGCACCTATCACCCCGACCGCAATGGCGGGGATCGCCGCCATGAAAAGCGCCTGCAAAAAGTCGTCGAAGCCTATCAGCATCTGCGTCATGCGCCGGCCTTTCTTTAAGAGTATGTCTATGGGGAGACGTCGTCAATCTATTCCTGCACTCACAGCCTTTTTCATGGGCACACTGACCCCGGCCTATGGGCAGGATGCTATCATTGTGACCGCACCCGGCGGTTCGGCAGATATGGATGATGCCCGGCTGCTAACGGCACAGGATATTGCGGCTCTTTCCGGTCCAGATGTGTTGCGGGCCTTGTCCATGCAGGTGGCGGGGGTCTCTTTGTCTGAGGCGCAGGGAAACGCCTATCAGCCGAGCCTCGTCTATCGCGGCTTTTCCGCGTCCGCGCTTCAAGGCAGTGCTCAGGGGCTTGCCGTTTATCTTGATGGCGGGCGGTTCAATCTTCCCTTTGGCGATACGGTCAATTTTGACTTGTTGCCCGATAGCGCGATTGACAGCGTCTCCCTGCGGGACAGCAACCCCATTTATGGCCTCAATGCCTTGGGCGGGGCCGTGGTGGTCGCCACGCATAATGGCAAGAGCGCCCCCGGCCTGTCGGCAGGGCTTGGGCTGGGCGATCATCGCCGGACAAAGGCAGATGTCGCCTATGGCGCGGCCAAGGATGGGCGGAGCCTCTTTGTCGCCGGGCAGGTGCAGCGTGATGGGGGCTGGCGCGATTATTCGCCCTCGCGGCTCTATCATGGCTTTGCAGATATGGGTTGGGATGGGGCGCGGGCGGGCGTTCATATCAAGCTTCTGGCGGCCGATACCGATCTGACTGGCAATGGCGCTGCCCCCGTTGAGCTACTGGCCGCAGACCGGGCGGCGGTCTTCACCCATCCAGACAGAACGCAGAACCGGCTCTTGCGCGGGTCTTTTCACCCTTGGATTGCGGTGGGCGCGGCCAGCCGGATTGAGGCCAGCCTTTATGTCCAGACGCTGCGCCAGCGCACGGCCAATGGCGATCTGGCCGATATTGCGCCTTGCGCGACGGACAGCCGGCTCCTGTGCCTTCAGTCTTTGGATGACGAGACAGCCCCTTTGGTCGGGCTGACGGGAGACGTCCTTTCGGTGCAAGCCGGCGTGGAGGACTATGGCGTCTTCAACCGCAGCCGCACCACCAGCGATGGAGGTGGGCTGCTTCTGCAATTTGTGACGCAGGCAGAGCTTTTTCAAATCGGCCATGCGCTCACCTTGGGCTTGAGCCATGATCGCGCCAGCAGCCGCTTTTCGGCGGAGACAGAATTGGGTGCGCTGGAAGAGGACCGGGCTGTGACGGGCCTTGGCCCCATTTTGCGCCAGCCCGATGGAGCAATCGCTCCCGTCGGCGTGGATGTCCAAAGTCGCGCAACGGGACTTTTTCTATGGGATGAGGTGGCCCTCTCTTCGCGGCTGACGGCGGAAATTGGCCTGCGCTGGAACCAGGTCGCGATCGATATGGACGATCAGATCGGCACCTTGCTGGATGGCCAGCACCGCTTTCGGCGGCTCAACCCGGGTCTTGAATTTGACTATCGGTTGGCCAAGGGGGCGTCGCTGCGTGTTGGCTATGCCGAGACGAGCCGGGCGCCCACCCCGGCTGAACTCTCCTGCGCGGATGAAAATGCGCCGTGCAGCCTCACCAATTTCTTTGTGGCAGACCCGCCGCTGGATCAGGTGGTGGCCAAAAGCTGGGAAGCGGGATCGGATGGTGCTTGGCAGGCCGCGGGCTGGCAGGGCCGCTGGTCCATCGCGCTCTATCGAACCGCGATCTCAAATGATCTTCTGCTCACCGCGGCCGAGACACGCGGCCGGGCGTTTTTTCAGAATATCGGCCAAACGCGGCGGGAAGGCATAGAGGCCCATGGCACGGCGCGGCGGGGGCCGTGGTCGCTTGATATTGGCTATGCTTTCACCCGGGCGCAGTTTCGCTCTCCCTTTGTGGCGAACAGCCCGGGCAATCCAAATGCGGATGAGGAAGGGCGCATTCAGATTCTACCGGCAAATCATCTGCCCGGCATCCCGACGCATCGCGGCCTTGCGTCCTTGGGCTATGATGCTGGGCCTTGGACGTTCAAGGCGGATATGCACGCCCAATCTGGCCAATGGCGTATGGGCGATGAAAGCAATGTCGACCGCAAGCTTGGCGGTTTTGCCCGCTTTGATCTGGGCGCTGCGGTCAAGCTGGGACGCGGGCTTACGGCCTATCTGGATGTCACCAATATCTTCAATCGCCACCATGCGACCTTTGGGGCCTATTCAGAAACTGACGAGATTGATTTGGACGAAGTGCCCGGCGCCAGTGATCCGCGCGCCAATTCCCCTGCGGCCCCACGTCGCATCCTCCTTGGCCTGCGCTGGCGTCGTTAGCACGGGTTCGTAATGTCCCCGTGCTTTTGACCATGGGCCTTGCCTTGGCGCGCGCGGGCGTCCTATGGGCACATCAGTAGAGATTTTAGAGAAAAGACGCGAAACTCCATGTCCGATCTGCCCAACATCCAGTCCGCTTCGACCACGCTGCTTGCGGCACCTGATATCACGGTGAATGTGCGCGAAGTGTTTGGCATTGATGTCGATATGGAATGCCCTGCCTTTTCGCAGGCGGATGAGCGCGTTCCCGATCTTGACCCCAGCTATGTCTTTGATCCGGATACCACGCTCGCGATTCTGGCGGGCTTTGCCTATAATCGCCGCGTCATGGTGCAGGGTTATCATGGCACGGGCAAATCCACCCATATCGAACAAGTCGCCGCACGCCTGAAATGGCCGTGCATCCGCATCAACCTCGATGCCCATATCAGCCGTATCGATTTGATCGGGCGCGACGCAATTGTCCTGCGCGATGGGCAGCAGGTGACTGAATTCCGCGAAGGTCTCTTGCCTTGGGCGTTGCAGACACCGACTGCGCTTGTCTTTGATGAATATGATGCTGGCCGCCCAGACGTGATGTTCGTTATTCAGCGCGTGCTGGAAACCGAAGGTAAATTGACGCTGCTCGATCAGAACCGCGTCATCCGCCCCAGCCCTTGGTTCCGCATGTTCGCAACCGCCAACACCGTTGGCCTTGGCGATACAAGCGGGCTCTATCATGGGACTCAGCAGATCAACCAAGGTCAGATGGACCGCTGGAACATCGTCGTCGGTCTCAATTATCTGCCTGCTGAGGTGGAGACGCAAATTGTTCAGGCAAAGGCGAAGGACTCAGATCCGCAATTGATCGCCAATATGGTCAAGGTCGCTGATCTCAGCCGCCAAGGCTTTATCAATGGCGATATCTCCACTGTCATGAGTCCCCGCACCGTGATCACTTGGGCGCAAAATACGGCGATTTTCAAAGATGCGGGCTTTGCCTTCCGCCTGTCCTTCCTCAACAAATGCGATGAGGCAGAACGCGCCTTGGTGGCGGAATATTATCAGCGCGTCTTTGGCAAAGACTTGCCAGAAAGCGTTGTTGGTAAAGCGGGCTGATCGCTCGATTTGCACGCTGAGATGTGTTGAAAATCACCTTCTCCCCCTTTTCGCGGCGCGGCAAGGGGGCTAGTGGCTGTGGTCATGTCTACACGCCCACGCACCTTGTACGAAAAAATCTGGGACGCCCATGTCGTCGATCGCCGCGATGATGGCACCTGCCTCATCTTCATCGACCGGCATCTCGTCCATGAAGTCACCAGCCCACAGGCGTTTGAAAGTCTGCGTTTGGCGGGCCGCAAAGTGCGGCGTCCGGATCTGACCTTGGCGGTGCCGGATCATAATTTGCCGACCACAGCCCGGCTGGATGCAGCGGGCAAGCGCCTGCCGATTGCAGACCCTGAAAGTGCGGCGCAATTGGCCGCATTGGAACGGGATGCTCCGGCCTTTGGCATTCGTTATATTGGCCCGACGGATCTGGAGCAGGGCATTGTCCATGTGGTCGGGCCAGAACAGGGATTTTCGCTTCCCGGTACAACCATCGTCTGTGGGGATAGCCACACCGCCTGCCATGGTGGGCTGGGGGCCCTCGCCTTTGGCATTGGCACGAGCGAGGTGGAGCATGTGCTCGCAACACAGACGCTGCTGCTCAAGCAATCAAAGACGATGGAAGTCCGCGTTGAGGGGGAAGCTGGCCCCGGTGTGACGGCCAAGGATATTGTGCTGGAGATTATCCGGCGCATAGGCGCGGCTGGTGGCACGGGCCATGTGATTGAGTTTACCGGTTCGGCCATTCGCAATTTGTCGATTGAGGGCCGCCTGACCGTATCGAACATGGCGATTGAGGGCGGTGCGCGTGCCGGCCTGATCGCGCCGGATGAGGTGACCTTTGCCTATCTCAAGGGCCGCCCGATGGCGCCCAAGGGCGCGGAGTGGGATGCAGCTGTCGCCTATTGGCGCTCCCTCACAACCGATGCGGGCGTTCAATATGATAAAAGCATTATCATCAATGCGGCTGATATTGTTCCCAATGTTACCTGGGGCACCAGCCCGGAAGATGTGGTGCCGATCACCGGCGTCGTGCCCGATCCGATGAGCTTTGCTGACCCGTCAAAGCAGGTCGCCGCGCAAAAATCGCTCGACTATATGGGCCTTGTCCCGGGCCAGAAGATGGCCGACGTCGCGGTGCAGAATGTCTTTATCGGCAGCTGCACCAACAGCCGGATAGAGGATCTGCGCGCTGCCGCTGCGGTCCTTAAGGGCAGGCGCAAGGCGGATAGCGTTACATGGGCGATCATCGTTCCCGGCTCTGGCCTAGTAAAGGCACAGGCCGAAGCCGAAGGGCTGGACCGCATCTTCATTGATGCCGGGCTTGAATGGCGCGAACCTGGCTGCTCGGCCTGTCTCGGCATGAACCCAGATAAGGTCCCAGCGGGCGAACGCTGCGCCTCTACCAGCAACCGTAATTTTGTCGGACGACAAGGGCCGGGTGCGCGCACGCATCTCGTCTCCCCCGCAATGGCTGCAGCCGCCGCTGTAACGGGTCGGCTGACGGATGTGCGGGACTTGGTCTAGCCTGACGGGCGGGGATTACCCGCCCATAAAGCCGAACAAATGCCCCGCGACCTTGCGCATCTGGATCTGTTCTGATCCTTCGGTGATGCGATAGCGGCGGTGGTGACGATAAATATGTTCGAACGGCTTGTGGCGGGAATAGCCAATGCCGCCATGCACTTGCATCGCAAAATCAGCCGCCTCGCAGCACAGGCGGTTTGCGCGATAATTGCACATGGACACCTTATCTGACAGGCGAATAGCGACTTCGGGCTTGGTCATGGTGTCCATTTGCGCCGCCGTTTTCCAGATCAGCAGACGGAGCATTTCGGCCTCTGTCTGAAGCTCCACCAGCGGGAATTGGATGGCCTGATTGACGGACAGTGGCTTGCCAAAGGGCTTGCGCTCTTGGGCGTATTTGACCGATTCATCGATGCAATATTGCGCCGCGCCGAGGGAGGAGGCCGCCTGGCGAATGCGATTTTCATGGACGAAATGCTGCGCAACGGCGAGCCCCTCATCCAGCTTTCCAAGCACGGCCGTCTCCGGCACCCAGACATTGTTGTAGGAACATTTCGGGTGGTCGGTCGGCATGTTGAACGTCCACAGATATTCACCAATCTGAAAGCCCGGCGCATCGGTGGGCACGACGAAGCAGGTGATGCCGCGCGCCTTGCCATCATCGCCATTGGTGCGGGCAAAGGTCATCACATGCGTTGCGACATGCAGGCCCGTCGTCCACATTTTATTGCCATCAATGCGATAGCCGGGAATGCCGTCGCGCACTTCTGGCACGGCGCGCGTATCCATATGCGTAGCGTCCGACCCATGATCTTCTTCGGTCAGGCCAAAGGACCAGCGCATCCGCCCGGCGAGCATTTCTGGAATGAAATCGCGCTTTTGCTGCTCCGTACCAAAGTCGCGCAGCATCAGAACCTGCACCAAATTGCCGACGATGGAGCTTTCATTCTGCAAATCATTATGCAGCCCCAGCCCCTTGGCGGCGAGGTGATGGCGGATCACCGCCATGGCAAGGTTTGAGCCATTTTTGCCGCCAAATTCTTCTGGAATGGCAAAACGATAATGCCCGGCGGCGTCGGCGCGCTTGCGCATTTCGTGCAGCAACTCTTCCCACTCATGCCGGGGCAGGCCCTGATTATCCCAATCGGTGCGGGCATGCTCGCGGCGATGGTCGAAGAAGCGAATATTGTCATCGGCCTGTTCCAGCGGCGTGATCTCCCGCGCGATGAAGGCATCCAGCTCAGCCAGATAATCATTAATGTCCTGAGGAATCTCAAACAGCATCTCTTGGGCGTCCTTTTCCTATTATTCTATGGGGGCAGTCCATGCCTTTTGCGCAGCGGTCAGCGCTGCATATTTCGGAACATCATTGGCAAGTTTGATGAGCGCTGTCTTGCGCAATCGCGCGAGGAGACCGGGCGTCGCCAGCGTCTGCCGTCCGGTCAGCAGATCATCGGCCAGTGCCTTATCATGCTGGACAACCGGGTTTTCCTGCTCGCGGATCAGCATGCCAATGGCGTTCATCGCAACGGCGGCCATAAACTTGTCCCGGCCTTCGGTCCTCGCCTTTACATCGTTGTCGATCCATTCGCGCAAGGCCTCCAACAGCTCAACCGAAGAAGGCTCCCCTTGTCGACGCGCTGGGACAGTCGGGTCGAGCATCACTGCCGCCCGCTCGGCCTCTGGCGCATCTTCTTCCAGCAGGAGGAGGAGGTCGAGCTCATTCTCGCTTGTCCGGCGACCAATCACCGCGCGCTCTAGGCTGCGGTCTACCCCCGTGCGCCAAATGTCGCCCATCTGGATACAGCCCAAGGCCCACCAGAGCGTGCGATAGACCAACCAGAAGCGGAACCGATCCACCTCCACCGTGCGTCCACTTTCGGCTTCATAGGCCGCGAAATATGATGGAAGGTCGGCACAGCCAAAGGCGGGCTTGTCGATATGGCCAAAGCGCCAGACGGTCATGCAGCCATAGGCCAGATCTTCATGCGGATCGCCCCAATGCGCCAATTCCCAATCGAGCACAGCGGCAAGGCCAGAGGGCGCGACCATCACATTGCCCATGCGCAAATCGCCATGCACAAGCCGCGGCTCGGCCGGGCTGGGCAGATTGTCTTCGCACCATTTGATGGCCAGCGCGATGATCGGTCGATCGCCGCCATAGGCCTCAAATCGGGCCTTAAGGTCGGCAAGCGCGGCGGCTGTATCCATATGCGGCAGGGCAATGTCATCGCGCGGCTTGATATCGTGGATGCGGGCCATTTCGCGCGCGAGATCGGCAATCAGGCTGGTGGGTGGGTCGCCTAAAATCTTGGCCGGGTTCACCTCTGCTTCAATGCGGCGCATGACATAGCCTGTGCCCAGATCATCCTCAGCTGCCAGATCCCCCACCACCTCCGGCGCCAGCACACCGCCCGCCCGTGCGGCGCGGACCAAGGCGGCTTCGACATCATGGCCAAAGGGCCGACCGGCCATCATATCGGCAGAGGGGGCGCGGCGCAGCACATAGCCCGCCCCGCCCCAATCAAAGGACCAGCTTTCCATATTGGCCCCGCCCGACAGGCGCGTCAGGTTGGAGACAGGCAGGCTCGCGCCGCCTGCCATACGGGCCAGCGCGCGGGGTTAAGGCTCACCTGTTTCTCCAATGGTCAAAGCTGCGCTGCTGAATGGCTGACAAAAACGCACGGGCCTCTGCGCCCACCCATTGTCCCTGATAATCGGTGCGCCCAATCCACCAGCCCTGTCCCGGCAATCCATCGCTCTCCCGCACAACGAGTGCGGCCAATTCGGGTTCCCCCCGGCGCATCGCGCGGCGGTCCACCTCATCCATGGTGCGGCACAGGGCGCGCATTTTGGGCCGTGAAAAGCGAAATCCCAAATGGCCCAGAATTTCGGAATAGCTGGCCGCCCGGCCTTCGGCAGCCAGCTGTTGCAGCATCGCCTCAATGCGTGCGACATCGGACAGGATGGCGGCGGCGTCTTGAGGATCAGGGCCAAAATCGTCGATCACGCGGCCAGCGCCTTTTCAAGGATGATAGTCCTGCGCCCCAGCGGCAGGCCCCATCTTGTCTCTAGATAGGCCTCTGCTTCACGCCAATGCCGCATGCCTGCCTCAATCGGCGAGCTTGAGAAGACGACCGTGGATGATGTCATTGGCCTGCGCCATGATCCGGTCGATCAATTCCTGGCAGGTGGGAATGTCATGGATCAGGCCCGCAACCATGCCGCAGCTCCAGGCGCCGGCATCCATTTCGCCTTCGGCCAAGATGCGCGGATAAACGCCGGCGACTTCCGGGGCGATGTCTTCAAAGGTGATGTCTTTGCCCAGCGTGCGTTCTTTTTCCAACAGCTGCTCAACCGCCGCATTGGTCAGCACGCGTTCGGTATTGCGGAACGGACGCATGATGAGGCGGGTGTCGAGTTCGCTGGCGGCAAGCAACGCCTGCTTCACATTCTCATGCACCGGCGCTTCTTTGGTTGCGATGAAGCGCGTGCCCATGTTGATGCCATCTGCGCCCAGCGCGAGGGCGGCCACAAGGCTGCGTCCATCGGCCATGCCGCCAGAAGCCACAAAGGGAATGTCGAGCTCATCGGCGGCACGGGGCAGGAGGATGAAATTGGGAATATCATCTTCGCCCGGATGCCCGCCACATTCAAATCCATCGACAGACACGGCGTCACAGCCAATGGCCTGCGCCTTGAGGGCGTGGCGCACGGCGGTGCATTTGTGGATCACCTTAATGCCTGCATCCTTCAAAAAGGGCAGCACGCTTTGCGGATTATTGCCTGCCGTTTCGACAACCTTCACGCCGCCTTCGATGATCGCTTTGACCATGCCCGGATAATCCGGCTGATCGACAACGGGCAGGAAGGTCAGGTTCACGCCAAAGGGCTTGTCCGTCATATCCTTGCAGCGGGCGATTTCATTGGCGAGGTCCGCCGCCGTTTTTTGGGTGAGGCCCGTAATAATGCCAAGGCCCCCCGCATTGGAGACGGCCGCCGCCATTTCGGCAAAGCCCACATAATGCATGCCCCCTTGGATGATCGGGTGCTTGATGCCGAATAATTCGGTGATGCGGGTCTTCATGGCGTCGAGTCCTCTCTCTTATGATTCTCGCCCGACACTGTGGTTGATTGACGTGAACGTCAAGTCACAGCGCGGGCCAGATTTGGGGTCGCCTTATCGCGCGTTATAGCTGGCGCAGAGCCGGGCGATTTCGTCTTCAAACTCGGCAATTGTCTCCTCAAGGATTTGCTTGACGGGCTTCACAGAGTCGATGCGACCGGCCACTTGCCCGGTGAGCGCGATGGATGCTTCCAGATCACCCCCGAAATAAAGATCCCGGATATTGGCGAATTCAGGGCGCACATCGCCTTGTGGGTTGAGGTCAAGCGCAGTCGTTTTCTCGGTGCGCAGTACCCGGAGCGCCGGGCCGGGGCCGTGGCGATTGAGGAAAAGAGTGTCGGTTTCCTTGGCGGCGATAATCGCATCTTTCCAATTATGGTGCACCGGGCTTTCGGCGGCAGAGACCATGCGTGTGCCCATCTGAATGCCCTCGGCCCCCAGCGCAAAGGCGGCCGCCATTGTCCGCCCGCACACCATGCCGCCCGCCGCGATAATGGGCACATCCACCTTGGATCGGATCAGCGGCAACAACACCATCAAGGCGACATCGCGGGGGTTTTTGAACCCGCCGCCTTCGCCGCCTTCAACCACCAGCCCATCAACGCCCGCCGCAATCGCCTTCAATGCGCCATCCAGCGTCGGGACAACATGGAATACGGTCAGGCCCGCTTCTTTCAGCGGCCCGCAATAACGATTGGGGTCGCCCGCCGAGGTGGTGACAAATTTGATCCCCTGATCGACGACAAAATCGACAATACCGGGATCGCGGACAAAGGCTTGGGCGATGTTCACACCAAATGGCTTATCCGTCAGCGTGCGCATCTTGGTGATTTCGGCCCGCACTTCTTCCAGCGCGCCAGAGGATGTTTCGATAATCCCCATGCCGCCTGCATTGGACACGGCCGATGCCAGCGGCGCGCGTGCGATCCAGCCCATCGGCGCTTGCACAATGGGATATTGAACGCCGAGCATCTGGGTAATACGATTTTGCATGAAACTTCCCTCTCCTATCCTTTTGCCGGACGATCCCCGACTGGACGGCTGAGGTCAAGCGGGCAGAGACTGCTCCACCATTTTTGCAAAGGCGGCACCACCATCTTCGGCAAAGCTTAGGAAGAGGGCAGGCTCAATCAGCTCCAACTCCATCAGGCAAAATTGGCCCTGATCATCGCGCACCATGTCGACGCGCGCATAGGCAGCAGGGGCGGGTATCGCCGACAAGGCCGCTTCGGCAAGCCGCCGGGCCGGGGCGGGGGCGAGGACCGCTGTTTCGCGCCCGCCAAATTGTTCCTGCACCCGAAAATCGCCAAGCGCCGGTTTTTTAAGGATGGCGTGGCTGAATGTGCCGCCGAAGTAAAAGAGCGAATATTCCCCCTCTTCGGCAATGGCGGGCATCATCGGCTGGATCAGCATGACGCGCTCCAGCACATCGAACGGGATCGCATCCTCTTCCCCAAGGGCATATGTGCCGTCTGCGCCTGCGGATATGGCGGGTTTGATGATCAGTTTTGAGCTGGCAAAATGCTGGCGCGCTTTGGCGATGTCAGCCGCGCACAGAGCATCAGAGCTGATCGTGGGAACAATCGTCACACCCTTTGCCGCAAGATCGAACAAATAGGCCTTATCTGTATTCCAGCGCAGCAGCGCGCAAGGATTGGCGACGGGCAGCTGCTCTGTGTCCCATTGGTCCAGCGTTTGATACCAAAGTGCGGGATCGCGCTGATACCCCCAGGCGAGCAGCGGCAGGATCAGGTCAAATCCCGCCAAATCCCCCGTCGCCGTCCAGGGGCGAAAGTCCAATGCCGGGCCGAACAGCCTGCGAAACTGATCGGCCATGGGGGCCCAATTTTCAGAATAGCTGGGATCGGGCGTCAAAATACAAATGTGGCGCATGGCCCCCCTCTTGCAACGCCCGGCCCGCACTGACAAGCAGGGTCGTCTTATTATCAAGGAAGAGGCTCTGCCATGATTTTGTTCGGAAGTTCGTTTTCGCCCTTTGTACGCAAGGTCATGGTCGTGGCAGCGGAAAAGGGGCTGGACTTACCCGTCCGCAATGTCCGTATTGGGGATCAAAATCCGGATTTTCGCAAGGCCAGCCCCTTTGGGAAAATGCCCGCCTTTGCCGATGGTGATTTCACCGTTTCGGACTCCACAGCCATTGTGACCTATCTTGATGCCAAATTCCCCACACCCGCGCTGATCCCGGCGGACCCGGCGCAGCGCGCGCAGGCGATTTGGTTTGAAGAATTTGCCGACACGATGATGTCGACCATCGTTTACAAATGTTTTTTCAACCGCGTGGTTGGCCCGCTCTTCATGAAACAGCCGGGCAATGAGGCACTGGCGGTTGAAGGCGAAACGAAAGATTTGCCGCCATTGCTCGCCTATTTGGAAACGGTCGTGCCTGAGCCAGAGGGCTTTCTGGTCGGGGATGCCCTCAGCATCGCAGACATCTCCGTTGCCAGCATGTTCATAAATTATGACTATGCCCGGTGCGCCGTCGATCGCTCTTCCTATCCGCGCACCTATGCCTGGGTCGCCGCCATGCACGCCCGCCCCAGCTTTGCGCCCCTCATCGCCAAAGATACGCAGATTCTTGAGAATCTGCGTTAAAGGGTGATGACAATCCCGGTCTGAGGATCCTGCTTTCCGGCCAGCGTTTTCAGAAAAATCGCCTCAGCCGCACTCAGTCCGGGTTGATGCGCGATATGTGTCACAGCCTCCGTCCCCGCGACAAAGCTTTGCCAGGCCGCGCCAACGGCCAGCGCAAAGCCCTTGGGGCCAAGCGCCTTGATGGTTTCCAAGGCTTCAGTCGGCGCGAAGAAGAGGATCGGGGCTGGCCCCGGCAAGGGATCGCCACTGCCGGCCCGCGCGTCCAAATGCGTCATCCCGACGATGCTGGAATAGCGGAGTTCCGCGGCTAGGCGGGTGTGGATGGCGCGCATGACGGCGGCATTGCCCGCAAAATCGACGGATACACTTGGGACGAGGGCAAGGCCGGCGGCCGCATCATAAGCGACAACCTCATCATAAAGCCCCGTTGCCCGCACAAAATCCATATTCGCGGGGGATGTCAGGCCGATCCGGCGGATATTGGGCGATGCGTCCTTCACACAATGGGCGAGCGCCATGGCGGTTTTGGAAGAGGCACTGGTCATCACCACTTGCTCTGCGCCAAACCAGTCATTGCGCCGGTAAAAGGCCTCAATCAAAAAGCCGGTTTTGAACAAGGGACCAAAAATCATGCGTGCATCTTCGCGCGCAGGATCATGCTCTGGGTCAGCCGCGATCCGGCTATATTGATTGTAAAACTGGCTCATGGGTTGGCGATGCTCGGCCATATCGGTGAATTGCCCGGCAGATATTTGGCCGGGGACGACATCCAAATGGGTTGCCATGGGCAGATAGCCATAAACACGTTCGCCCACCGCAATGTCCGGGCAGTTGGAGGCGTCGACCAGGGCATGGCCCCAAACCGGCACAATGCCCCAACTCTCTGGCGCGGGGAAGAAATCCCAATAGCGCATCATGTCTCCGGCAGCGGCATAGGTGACATTATTGGCGGTGACGGCAAAACTCTCAATCCGAAGCCGCACAGCGCCCGCGGCCAGCGGCGTTTCCGGCAGATCGGCCAGTTTTGAAACGGTGAGATCATCCTTCTTCACCCAAAGCACCTGCGCCATCACCCGTCTCCTCTTCGTGTCTATGGAACGCGATAATAATCGGCGATGCGGTCGAGCGCCAGCGTTAGGATGATGCGCCCAGATCGCGCGGGCCAGCCAAGCGCGTGTTCTGCATTTGGCATGGCCTCACAAGCGCAAACGACGCGCCACAAAATATCGCTCAGGCCATTGCCTGCGGCAGACATGGCGGCATCAAATCGGTCGCGAGCAGATAGATGAGCCACACTAGCCCCGGCCGGATTGGAGGCGCCTCGGCGGCCCTTTTGGGCAGGTGCCGCGTCCCAACGCATCGTCACGCGCGGCCCAAGCTGCGCCATCTCATAATCCCGCCGGAGCAACTCTCCTGCGGCAAAATGCCGGTCAGAGATGAGCGCACGGGCGCGCAGCCACCCCAAGGGCGATTCGGCAAGATTGACCGTTACGGTACGCCGGGTGGGGCGGTCTTGGGTAAAGTCCGCGGGCGGTGTGCGCTCTGCAAGAAGACGGGGCATCGAAACTCCTTTGGTTGGCGAATCGTCCTTGCTATTTCGGATCCTATGTAGGAAAGTGAAAAACCGATTTGGTTAATTTCTAACTGGAGGCGCGCCATGATCACCCGTATTCGCGAAGTTCGTCGGGCCAAGGGGCTGACGCTGGCCGATGTTGCAGAACGGTGTGATCCGCCCACGACCGCGCAAACCATTGGCCGGTTGGAAACGGGAACACGAACCGTATCGGTTGGCTGGCTCAACCGGATAGCCGATGCTTTGGCGGTGGAGGCGGCTGATCTGGTTCAGTTACCAGAGCGGGCTGACCTTCCCGTCGCAGCCCTTTTGGGACGAGAGGGGGCCTATGCTCCGCGCCATGAGCAAGTGGTGACCTTGGCCATGCCAGAGGCTGGCGCGGTTGCCGTTCTCGTCGATGCAAGCGTGGGGGACTATCGGGCGGGTGACCAGATTTGGTGTCGGCGCATCGGGCCGGATCGTTTTGCGGCAGCGCTCAATTGCGATGTCCTCATTCCCCGTCCGGCGGGCCGCTATGTCTTCGGTCGGCTGATCGGGCGCGAGGGCAGTCGCATTCAGATTTTGCCATTAGGGGCGGGAGCCAAGCAGCAGATTTTTGACGATCCCGCTTGGTTGGGGGTGGCGACCCATGTGTTCCGAACGCTCTGACCGCGCCTCCATGACGGGATTTTAAGGCGCAATTCATTTGTCCTCATCACCGGGCGCGCATAGCCCTTGGGCCATTCCAACGGGCAGCTCCGCCCGCAGCCCTGATGGGGAGTTTACATGCGCAAACCAATCTCCGGTCTTATCTTGGTCGGTCTGCTTACGGGTCTAGTCGCCTGCGATGCAAAGGGTTCAGACAATATCCCGGCTGGTCAGACAATTGCCCGTGTCGATGGGCAGGATGTCACCATTCATGAGCTGAATGCAGAGCTGAAGGGGGTGCAATTGCCAACGGGCGATGCCCGCAAGGCGGTTGAGCAAGAAGCATTGCAACGGATTATTGATCGCCGCATTTTGGCGGGCCTCGCCCGGCAACGAAAGCTCGATCAATCGCCTGAATTCGTCCTTTTGAAGGAGCGCGCAGAAGAAACGGTCTTGGTTGATCTTCTGCAGCAGAATATTGCCGGGCAGACCAAAAGGCCGTCGCAGGCGGAAGCGCGAAACTATGTGAACGCCAACCCCAGCCTCTTTGCCGGGCGCACGCTCCTCACGCTGGATCAGATCGTCTTCGCCCTGCCCAAGGACCCTCGCAAATTGCAGGAGCTTGGGCCAATTAAGACGATGACCGAAGTTGAAAAATGGTTGATCGACAACGGCATCCAATATCGCCGCCAGCCTGCCCAGCTCGATACGCTGCAGGTGGAACCTGCCATGGCAAAGCGTATTCTTGCCCTGCCGCCCGGGGAAGTCTTTGTGGTGCCAGCCCAAGGGGCAGTTTCCGCCAATATTGTGACCAATGCACGGGCGCAGCCTGTGCCTGCGGATCAGGCCACAACAATTGCACTCAACATTCTTCAAGGCCGGGCCGTCATGGCGACAGCCACCAAGGAGTTAGAGGCCGAAGTGAAGAAGCGGCGCGACGGGGTGACCTATCAGGCCGGATTTGCGCCGCCCAAGCCAGCTGGCAAGGCAGATGCCAAACCAGCGGCGCCCAATGTTCCGGCAAAACTCTAAAACGCGCGGCCGGCGCGCATGACGGGTTCCCGTCCAGATCTGTCGATCCTGATGGTCAATTGGAACACGCGAGAGATGACGCTGGCTTGCCTAAGGTCCATTTACGCCGAAGCGCGGACGACAAGCTTTGAAATCATCCTCGTCGATAATGGGTCCCAAGATGGTTCGGCGGACGCCATTGCCAGCGCCTTCCCTCAAGTGCGCCTGATTGCCGAGACGCGCAATCATGGTTTTGCCCGCGCCAATAACATCGCGGCCGATAAGGCGCGGGGCCAGTATCTCCTCCTGCTGAACACAGACACCCTCATTTTGGATGGGGCGATCGATCGCCTGGTGAATGCAGCGCGCGCCTTTCCGCAAGCCTTGATCTGGGGCGGGCGCACGCTGTTTGGCGATGGCCAGATTAACCCCAGTTCGGTCTGGGGGCGGATAACGGGGTGGAGTGCAGTGTGCTTTGCTCTGGGTCTGCGCAGTCTGTTTCGGGGAAGTGCCCTGTTTAACTCCGAAGGTTTGGGCGACTGGCAGCGGGACAGCATCCGTTCGGTTGATATTGTCTCCGGCTGCTTTTTCTTGATCCCCCGTGCATTTTGGGTGCGGTTGGGAGGATTTGATCCCAAGTTCTTCATGTATGGGGAAGAGGCGGATTTATGCGCGCGGGCCCGCGCCTTGGGCGCGCGGCCGATGATGACGCCGGATGCGCGGATCATCCATTATGGCGGGGCAAGTGCGGCCAGCCAGGCCACCAAAATCGCCTATGTCATGGGCGCGCGCATGGGCTTGATTGATCGGCACATGTCCGGGCTTGAACGACAGATCAGCCGGGCTGCAACTTTGATGCATGTGGCTTTCCGCGCTCGTGCCTTTTGGGTTATAGCTCGGCTTCGGCCCAAACGCTTTGCGCCTGCTGCACGAGAATGGGGGCTGGCATGGGCGC
>RFSU01000180.1 GCA_009923795.1 Sphingomonadaceae bacterium | reverse complement strand
TTCTTTGGTGATATGAGCCACCCGTGGCGCGGACAGTTCAATATCGATTTTCTGGCGCATCTGGTGATGATGGCGGTATGGCTGTGGTGGACGACAAAGAACCGCGCGCTCGCACCGCTTACTGGCGTGTTCGCCATTATGGGCGGAGCGCTGTTCAGTTTTGCATATCTGCTGGTGCGCAGCTTTGGCGGTGATCAGAGCGTGCGCCATCTGCTGCTCGGGCGGCACCATGACAGTTCAGGAGCAAGTTCGTGACAGACTTTCCCGTCCCCCGCGCACCCGCCGATGCTCCGCCCGCGCCAGCGCATGTTCCGCCCGAGCTGGTGCTCGATACGCGCTTTGCCAATGGGCAGGTGACCAACAATCTGCCCGATCCCTACATCGCGACAGACATATTGCTCGATCCGGCCTTTCCGCGTATCCATTATTATCCCTGGCCGACCAGCGGCAACCAGCACGGCGCCTGGGTCGTCACCCGCTATGAGGACATCCAGCGCGTCTATGAGGATAATGACATCTTCTCGTCGGAAGGCGTGGCGCAGTTTCAGATGCTGGCTGGCGAAACATGGCCCTCAATCCCGCTTGGCATCGATCCGCCAGATCATGGCAAGTATCGCAAGTTCCTCAATCCCTGGTTCACCCCCGTTGCGATGAACAGGATGGAGCCGCGCATCCGCGGCATCATCGGCGAAATGGTCGATGAATTCGCGGACAAGGGAGAGGTTGATATCGCCTGGGATTTTGGCCGCGTCTTTCCGGTGCGCGTCTTCCTTGATCTGATGGGCTTTCCCTTTGCGATGTTCGATCAGTTTCTTGCCTGGGAATGGGACATCCTCCACGAACCAGCCATCGCGACCAAGGCAGCGGCGGTGCAGGGCATCCTTGCTTATCTGCGCGGCTTTATCGCCGAGAAACAGGCCGCGCCCGATAATACGTTAGGCAGTTTCATCGCCAATGGCGCGATCGACGGCAAGCCGCTGACACCCGAAGAAGTGATCGGAATGACTTGGTTCCTCTGGCTCGGCGGCCTGGACACTGTCGCCTCAACGATCAGCCAAATGTTCCGGCGGCTCGGCATGGACGCAGCGCTCCAGGAGCGCATCCGCGCCAACCCGGATATCATCCCTACTGCGGTCGAGGAGTTTCTGCGTACGCAGCCACTCATCAATTCGGGCCGCAAGGTGAAGCGCGATTTCACCTGGCATGGTGTGCAGATCAAGGCGGGCGACTGGGTGTCGGCCTTTGACAGCAGCGGCAATTTCGATCCCGCCCAATTCGCCAATCCGCGCAGCTTTGATCCCGAGCGCAAGGCCAACCGGCATTTCACACTCGCTGGCGGCGTCCACATCTGCCTCGGCGCGCATCTCGCCCGGCGGGAACTGCGTTTGCTGCTCGACGAGTGGTTCAAGCGCGTGCCGCAGCCTTTCCGGATCAGGCCCGGTGTTGACACCACAGTTACGCCCGGCCTGCTCTCGATCCGCAACCTGCCATTGGTGTGGGACGTTGCCACTTGAGCGAAGAGCTACTCCCCGAAGGGCTAGCCCAAGCGGTCGAGCGTGCGACGGGCGCCACCATCGCCGCCATCCGTCCGCGCGGCGGCGGAGGGGCGTCGCGCGAGGGGGCTAAGCTTGATCTGTGCTGGAGCGATGGCCGAACTCAGACCGCCTATATGAACTATGATGTTCTGAAGGCAGGTGCGGGCGACGACGCGGCTTTTCTGCGCGAGGCAGCGGTAATCGAAGCCTTGTCGAGCCAGCATAAGGCAGCAGGTGTGCGGGTTGCGCCGTTCATTGCTGCGATCCCGGAAATGCGGGCGCTCATTGGTGGCTTTGTCGGCGGCGAGGCCAATTTCAACAAGCTGACTGCAGCGGAAGACCGCATGGCCGTCGCGACCAACTTCATGGACCAGTTGGCCAAGCTGCACTCCATCGACATAGGCAGCACGCCCGTTGAAGGCATGGGACCGGTCGAGCCCATTGCAACCCTCATCGCACAACGCCTCGACCAACTCCGCGCGCGCAACAGCGGCAAGGATTGGGACCCACTCATCCAGCTCAGTATTGACTGGCTGGCGGATAACATCCCCACCAACCTGCCCGCACCTGTGATCGTGCATGGCGATGCCGGGCCGGCCAATTTCCTCTATGACGATGGACGCGTCGCCGCGCTGCTCGATTGGGAGCTGGTTCATTATGGCGACCCGATGGCGGACCTCGCCATGCTGTGCCTGCGCGCGCTGTTCCAACCCTTTGTGCCCTTTCCGCAAGCCTTCGCGGCCTATGAGGCGGCGGGCGGACACAAGGTCGATCTGGTCCGTGTGCGCTATTGGCGGCTGCTGTTCCAAACGGGCTTTGCCCGCGCAAGCCGCCTTAATGATCCGGATGCCCCACCGCCGCCCAATCTGGGCATGAACATGGTCTATTCGACCATCCACCGCCGTGTGCTCTCCGAGGCACTGGCCGAAGCGGCAGGGGTTGCGCTGGACCCAGTCGCGCTGCCCGACGCCCCGCCGGGCGCGCATCACCGCAGCTTCGAAATCGCCCTCGACGACCTGCGCGACATGATCGTCCCGCGCCTTGCGGACCAGCAGGCGGCGGTGAAGGCCAAGGGGCTGGCGCGGCTGGTCAAATGGTGGCGCGATATCGAGCGGTTTGGACCAGGCTTCCAGGAGACCGAGTGGGCAGAGATCAGCGCAGCGCTAGGCCAGAATTTCACCAGCCATGCAGAGGCTTGGATGGCCTATTGCGCGGCAGTCAAAGCTGGCTCCCTCAACCGCGAAACCGCCATCCGCCTCGCCAACGCCTACGTCACGCGTGATGCTGCGCTCATCGCTGATGCGATGGGGGGATTGGCCACGACACGATTTGCGCCGCTGACCTAATCACCCAATAACCTTTGCCTCCCGGAACGCGGCAATCTCCGCGTCGCTATACCCCATTTCGCGCATGATCTCGTCGCTATGTTCGCCGATATCGGGGCAGGCGCGGACGATGTTCATGCTGAGATCGCCGAAATCCCAGAATTCGCCAGGTTGTTCGATCTCGCCGTAAACCTGTTGGGTGGTGACCGACACCAGCCCGAGTTCGCGGTTGAGCGGATTATCGAAAAAGCGGTTCATTGCGTCTTCGAACAGCACCGCGTCGCAGGGCACGTCAGCGGCTTCGAGCGCGGCAAGCAGATGGGTTGATGCCTGCGCCTTGGCGGCTTCTGCAAATCCGGCCTCTTCCGAACCCAGCACCGCGCACGCTCCCGCACGCGTCGCTTCGGAATGCGCGGCGATGGCGATCCACTGGCCGTCGGCGCATTCATAGATGCGATGATACGGGCCATAGCCGGTCTGGTCGCTGTTCAGATGCCAGGTCTCGGTCAGGCTGCCATCGGCGCGGAGCAACCGTTCCCCTTGCGAAAAGGCCGAAACGCCGAGCAGCGAAGTGTGGAGGCCATATCCTTTCCCATGCGCCCGCCGTGCATAGAGCAAAGCCATCGTGCCAACGAAGCAGCTTTGCGCGGAGAGCACGTCCATCGTGCCGGGGCGATTGAAGACGGGCGGATTGCCTTCCCCCGCATTTTCAAACTCCCAGCCCGCAATCGCGTTGAAGATCGAGTCATAGCCCGGCCAATCTCCGCGATTGCCGCGCTGGCCGTAAGCGCTGACATAGGAGAATCCGATGTCCGGATTGGCTTTGCGGATCGCCTCCTCGGAAAGGCCGAGCTTGTTCGCGCCCTTGAAGCGCATATTGTGGTGCAGCACTTCTGCCCATTTGATCAGGCGTTCAAGAATGGGTTGTGCTTCGGGTTTGGTAAGATCGAGCGCGAGCGAGCGTTTGGAACGCGCCGCTGCCTGATAATAGCGGTGCATGAAGCGAATGCGGTCACCCGTCAGCGCCTCGACCTTGATCACATCAGCGCCCATATCGCCCATCAGCGATGGTCCCATTGGGCCTGCGAGAAACATGCCGAGATCAAGCACGCGGGTGCCGGTGAGGGGGTGGGGCGCCTGTACGTTGGAGCCGATGGGCGAGGGCGGAGCTTGCCAATCCACCTCCCCGCCTTCACTCAGCCGGGGCGCAGGCCGCCCGGTCTTGAGCGGCGCGTCGGTGTGGAACGGCACATTGGGTTGGGTTGTCTTGCCCAGTTCGGGATCGTCAATCTCGATCACATATCCATTGGCGCGGACATCATCATGCTTGAGCACTTCTCCCATCGGGAAAGCGGGTTCAACGGCAACGTCAATCGCGCGCAGATCGGCAAGCCAGTTTGCCAAAGGCCGCTGCCTGAACGCCGCTGACGTCCCTTCCTCGGTCGAAAGGTCCGCACCTTCTGCCAGCACATCCCACATTGTCGGCAGCGTGGCATAGTCAAGCTGGCGGGTGGGGTCCATGATCTGCAGCCAGTCGCCATCCTTGCACTTGAACAGCTGGATCGACATGGCGCGGGGGCCAAGCGGATAGGTTGCCGGATTGGGCATCGG
>RFSU01000179.1 GCA_009923795.1 Sphingomonadaceae bacterium | reverse complement strand
GGCGGGGTGCTGGTGGCCGCAGCGGAGAAATTTGGCCTGCCCATCCATGCCATTGGCGTTGGCGAAACAATTGAAGATCTGCGCCCCTTTGACCCGGCCGAATTGGCCCACATCATTGCCGGAGCAGACAAGGCATGACGACACCCCCTTCCCCTCAGGCCGATAAGGCACCCCCGCCCAATTTGATCGTGGACCTTGGGCCACTGGGTGTCTTTCTGTTGTCCTATTGGCTGACCAATGTCTGGATCGCGACAGGTGCCTTCATGCTGGCCACGCTGGCGGCGCTCATCTGGTCAAAAGTGCGGCATGGCAGCGTGTCCGTGTTGCTGATGTTTTCAGGCGTCATGGTCTTGTTCTTTGGCGGGCTAACGATTTGGCTGCATGATGAAACCTTCATCAAGATGAAGCCGACGCTCTACTACCTCTTGGTCGCGGGCATCCTATTTTTCGGGACGCTGACCAAAAAGCCGACGCTGGAACGCGTCATGGCCCATGCCTATCCAGAGCTGAGCCAGTACGGCTGGCACGTGCTGACGCGCAATTTTGCTTGGTTCTTTTTGGCTATGGCCGTGTTGAATGAGATTGTGTGGCGCAACAGCTCCACCGGATTTTGGCTGGGCTATAAATTATGGGGGGCACTGCCGCTGACCTTGCTCTTTGGGGCGGCCAATATCCCGATGATCTTGCGCCATTCCACACAGCAGCCGGAACCCCCAAAGGCTGGATAAGCCTTAAGCCGAGGCTTGATCCAACAGGCCGTGCTTCTTCAGGCAGTGACGCAGCTGATCATAGGTCATGCCCAGCGCCTTGGCCGTGGCCCGTTGATTATGCCGATGCTGCGCCAGCGCGCGGGCCAGCAAATCCTTTTCAAAATCCTGAACCGCAGATTTGAAATCCTTGGGAATGGCCCCCGCTGGCACGGACGGAGCGTCTAGCCCGCGTGTCTCAGTCGCGGTGGTGGCCATCCCTTGACCCGATAAAGGCTGCCAAGGCGATTGGAACGGGTCAAAGATAAAACCGGCCACCGGGCTTTCGGGATCATCTGAACGATAGACCGCGATGTCCGATCCAAGCTGCGCGATCTTGATCGTCGTCTGGCCGATGCGGAAACCCATTATACGGCCCGCAACACCCGCCTCGCCGATGAAATTGACAGCCTGAAATAGGGAGCTTCCGATGGTTAGTGAAACACAGCTCGCCCAGTTCCTTCCCTACATCATCCTCATTGCGGTTTCGACGGGACTGCTCGGCGTAGTCGTATGGATCTTCACCACCTGGCTCCGGATCAAGAATGGCTATCCGCTGGAGAATAGCTGGGGCAAGGCGATCTACCCCAAAGTCGATCAGGAAATGGTCGAGCGGATCAAACTACTCAGCCAAGAAAATGCGCAACTGCGTGCAGAACTTGGCTCCGTGAAAGATCGTTTGGCCAATGTTGAGCGCATCGTGACCGATGACAGCCACAGTTTAACGCGCGAGATTGAGCAACTGCGCAGCAAATCCAACTAAGAATCGGCGACTGCGCCGGAGAGGGAGAGAAATATGAACCCGTTTGAAATGGTCGTCCTGATCGTTGCCATCGTCACATTGGGCGGCGTTATTCGTAGCAAGAACGGAACCCGTCGCAGCAGGCGCGGGATAGCCCCTGTCGAAGAGCAGATGGAAAACCAGCTTTTGCGGTCTGAGATTAAAGAATTGAAAGAACGGATTGCGGTTCTGGAGCGGCTGGCGACGGACACACACAGCGCCGCCGCGCTTGATCGCGAGATTGAAAAGCTGCGTTGAAGGGAGACGAGAGATGACGGACGTTTCGACCCTTATCTATGCCATCACCGCCTTTGCCGGCCTGTCGCTCGCCGCGCTGGTGGGGCTTGCCGCCTTTGGCAAATGGATCGACCTGAAGCGCGCTGAGATTGATGTCCTGCGTGGGCGCAAGGAAGATGGAAGCCCTGCCATCGCCAGCCGGATCGAGTTAGCGGACCTGCGCGAACGCCTCCGCAAGCTGGAAGCGATTGCGGCCGGTGTGGATTTGTAACGCTGAGAACCCGATACACGCCCAATTCTGGTCCAGCTTGTTGAATTTCCTCTCGCCTCCCGCCAATTTCGCTGGCAAGATCATTTAGAGAGAGTCTTTAGGTTCCATGAGGGTGAAGGATGCAGGCCCAATAAACTGGGCATTTATATGAGGGGTAAATTCATATCATGACGTCACGTGGTTTTTTGCTCGGCAGTGCGATGATCGCCGCCATCTCCATCCTGTCTGGCTGCGCTGAAAAGGGTGGCAAACTTGCCAATGTGGATGATGAGCGTCTGGTCGCAGGTAGCCCGGATGGGGCCGACTGGCTGTCTTATGGCCGCACCATGGATGAACAGCGCTTCTCACCACTGACGCAGGTAAGTGATCAGAATGTCGGCCAATTGGGCCTTGCCTGGTCCTCTGACATGGATACCGCGCGCGGGCAGGAAGCCACGCCGATTGTCGTCGATGGCGTGATGTATGTGTCCACCGCTTGGTCGATGGTGAAGGCCTATGATGCCGCGACGGGTAAGAAAATGTGGGAATATGACCCGCAAGTGCCCCGTGCCAAATTGGTCGATGTTTGCTGTGACGCGGTCAATCGCGGCGTCGCCGTGTATAAAGGGCGCGTCTATGTCGCGACCATTGATGGCCGGTTGGTCGCGCTCAATGCGGATACTGGCAAAGTCCTTTGGGACAAGCTGACCATTCCCAAGGACAGCAGAATGTCGATCACAGGCGCACCGCGCATTGTGAAGGGCAAGGTGCTGATCGGGGCAGCGGGTGCCGAATATATTGTGCGCGGCTATCTGGCCGCCTTTGATGCCGAAACGGGCAAGGAAGCTTGGCGCTTTTACACTGTCCCCGGGGATCCATCCAAGCCGTTTGAGGGCAAGCATTTGGAGGCAGCCTCTAAGACTTGGGCGCCCGATGCTTGGAAGAATGGCGGTGGCGGTACCGTGTGGGACTCGATCACCTATGATCCTAAAACCGATCTGGTCTATTTCGGCACGGCCAATGCAGAGCCTTGGAACCCCAATGCCCGCGGCGGCAAAGGCGGGGACAGCCTCTACACGGCCTCCATCGTCGCCATTCGGCCCGATACGGGCGAATATGTTTGGCATTTTCAGGAAACGCCGGAAGACCGCTGGGATTATGATTCCACGCAGCAGATTATCGCGGCGGATCTACCGATCAACGGAAAGCCAACGCGCGTCGTCATGCACGCGCCGAAAAACGGCTTTTTCTACATTCTCGATGCAAAGACAGGCAAGTTCCTATCGGGCAAACCCTTTGCCAAGACGATCACATGGGCCAAGGGCCTCGACCCCGTTACAGGCAAACCCATCATCAATCCTGAAGCGCGCTATGAGCTGACAGGCAAGCCCTTTATCGGCATGCCGGGTGCGGTCGGAGCCCATAGCTGGCAACCCATGTCCTTCAGCCCGAAAACAGGCCTTGTTTACATTCCCGCTAATGAAGTTGCGCAACCCTATTTTGCCGCGTCCAAGGATTGGAAGCCAGGCAAGGTTGGGTTCCAGCTTGGTCTGGATAATGGCAAGCTCGGCATGCCGGCCGACCCCGCAGTGCGAGCAGCGGCGGCCGCTGCCACCACAGGCTCGTTGGTCGCTTGGGATCCCGTCGCCGGCAAAGCGCGCTGGACGGTGGAACATCCCGGCCCCTCTAATGGCGGGACACTCGTCACGGCGGGCAATCTGGTCTTTCAGGGGACAGCAGGCGGGGAGTTCCGCGCCTATACCGCAGATACAGGCAAGCAACTCTGGAGCTTTGCAACTCAAACAGGCGTGATTGCAGCGCCCATGACCTATGCGGTCAAGGGCCAGCAATATGTCGCCATCCTTGTTGGCTGGGGCGGCGTATTTGATGTGGCTCCGGGGATTCTCGCTGGAAAATCCGGCTCCGTCCGCAATATCAGCCGACTGCTCGTCTTTAAGGTGGGGGCCAAGGGGCAACTCCCGCCGCCGCCAGCAGATGCAAAGCGCGTGCTGGATCCGCCGCCCTTTATCGCCTCAAAGGCCTCCGCGGCCGATGCAGGGGCCAGCCCCTATCAGAATAGCTGCAGCGTCTGTCATGGCGATGCCGCGATTGCGGGCGGGCTGAACCCCGATCTTCGGCATTCTTCCGCACTGGGCAATGAAAAGCTGTGGCAGCAGATTGTCCATGACGGCATTCTAAGCGCCAATGGCATGGTCGCTTGGAAGGGCCAATATACGCCCGCGCAAATCGAAAATATCCGCCAATATGTCATCCGCCGCGCCAACGAAGACAAGGCGCTAGAGGCAAAGAGCAAGAAAGTGGCGATGCGCTAGATCGGCGATTGCCTGATCAAGGGCGGGGAGGCTTCGGCTTCTCCGCCCTTTTCTTTTGGGCTTTTGACGGCTCCAAAAGCCTAGCTCTTCAGCCAGTCTGCCACATCATTGGCAATCTGATTGGATGCCTTGTTCAAGGCGCGGCCCGCGCTTTTGGCATCAATCGACCCAGCTGGCACGCGT
>RFSU01000178.1 GCA_009923795.1 Sphingomonadaceae bacterium | reverse complement strand
TCCAGAGCAGCAGCGACAGCGGGACGAACACAGCGGCCCGCAGCCCCAAGCGCGCCGCATCCGCCAGCCGCAACCAAAGGACATAGGCAAAACAGGCCAAGGCTATAGAGAGCGCAAAATTGACGAAGCCCCAAAGGAAAGGCAGCGACCAGATAAGCGGCAGGGCGAAAAAGGCGGTCGGCGGAATGCGCCCATGCACCTGGCGCGCGATGGCCAGAAAGCCCGCTGTGCCCAACATAGCAATGGCAATGATGATCAGCTTGGTAGCCGCCTCCACGCCCAGCACAGGCCCCAGCAATTGGACGAGCAGATCGACACCCAAATTGCCAATCCACTGCCAATCAAAGCTATACCAGCGGGCAAGAGCCGCCGTCTGCCCTCCATCCAGCTGGATAAGATAGCGGCCCATATGGCCGGGCAGATCCGTCAGCGGCGCAATGGCGGGCCACCAGAGCGGCGCACCAGAGGCGAGAATAAGCGCGAAGATGAGAACCGGGTGGCCCCACCAAGGCCGCCCGGTGAGAGGCGCAGCGCCAGAGCCGGGCTTAGAGCCCGCCACGCCGCCCAAGCAGACGCAGGCGAAGCGCGTTCAGCTTGATAAAGCCCTGCGCATCCCGCTGATCATAGGCCCCTGCATCGTCTTCAAAGGTGACGATCTTTTCCGAATAGAGCGACTTGGGCGATTTGCGGCCCACAATATAAACGCCGCCCTTATATAGCTTCAGTCGCACAGTGCCGGTCACATGTTCCTGACTGTGGTCAATGGCGGCTTGCAGCATCTCGCGCTCTGGTGAGAACCAGAATCCGTTGTAAATCAGCTCCGCATATTCGGGCATCAGCTTGTCCTTGAGGTGCGCTGCACCGCGATCAAGCGTGATCTGCTCCACACCGCGATGGGCCAGATGCAGGATCGTGCCGCCCGGCGTTTCATACATGCCGCGCGACTTCATGCCCACAAAGCGGTTCTCAACAAGGTCGAGGCGACCAATACCATGCCGCTTGCCATAATCGTTGAGCTTGGCGAGCAAGGTTGCGGGCGACAGACCTTCGCCATTGATTGCGACCGCATCACCCCGCTCAAAATCAACTGTGATGAATTCCGGCGTATTGGGCGCATCTTCCGGGTGATCGGTGCGCGAATAGACATAGTCCGGCACTTCTTCCCAAGGATCTTCCAGAACCTTACCCTCTGATGAGGTGTGCAGCAGATTTGCGTCGGTCGAAAACGGGCTTTCGCCGCGCTTGTCCCGTGGGATTGAGATTTGGTGTTGCTCGGCAAATTCGATAAGGCGCGTGCGGCTCGTCAAATCCCATTCGCGCCAGGGGGCGATGACCTTAATTTCCGGGTTGAGCGCATAATAGCCCAGTTCAAACCGAACCTGATCATTGCCCTTGCCCGTTGCGCCATGGCTAACCGCATCGGCGCCGACCATCTTGGCAATTTCAATCTGGCGCTTGGCGATAAGTGGCCGGGCAATGGATGTGCCCAGCAGATATAACCCTTCATACAGCGCGTTGGCGCGCATCATTGGGAAGACAAAGTCCTTCACAAATTCTTCGCGCACATCCTCAATGAAGATATGCTCTTCCTTAACGCCCGCCTGACGCGCTTTTTGCCGGGCGGGCTCAATTTCTTCGCCTTGGCCCAGATCCGCCGTGAAGGTGACGACTTCGCAACCATAGGTCTGCTGCAGCCATTTCAGGATCACGCTGGTATCCAGCCCACCTGAATAGGCGAGAACGACGCGCTTGATATCTTGGGCAGGGGCAAGGGTCATGGCGAGGGCTTTTCCTGATGGCAATAAAACGTGCCTGCGCGACTAGGGTCAAAGGCCCGCGAAAGCAACAGAATGCACGCACAAAAAACCCCGCAGGACAGAGCCTGCGGGGTAAAGTGGTTTTCCAGGGGAGACTATAGAAGAAGGCGGCCCGGCTGCGGGTGGGGTGCATCCGGGCCGCCGCACTAAGCCCCAAAGGGCTTAGCGCAGGAGGTTCAGAACACCCTGTTGGCTCTGGTTCGCCTGAGCGAGCATCGCCGTCGATGCCTGAGCAAGGATCTGGGCCGACGCAAGTTTCGTTGTTTCGACCGAGAAATCCGTGTCTTCAATGCGCGATTTGGACTCGGTCAAATTGGTCACTGTCGTCGTAAGGCTGTTGACCGTGGACTCAAGCCGGTTCTGGGCGGCGCCCAACTTCGCGCGCTCCGCCGCAACTGTGTTGATGGCCGTGTCCAACGTCGCCAGGGCGGAACTCGCGCCCGTATCCGTCGAAATATCCAGCGTGGAAACCGCAACACCCGTGGCTGCGGCCTGCAGATCAGCAATCGTGATCGTGACCGCCTCACCCGTGTTCACACCCGTCTGGATCTTGATACCAGCCGTGGTGGTCGAGCCGTTCAACGGCTTGATGCCATTAAACTCGGTGCGGGTTGCAACGTCGCCAATCTGCGCGATCAAGGCGGTGAATTCCGCCTGCAGCGATGTCCGGTCGGTTGATGCGGATGTGCCGTTTGCTGATTGGACAGACAGTTCACGCATGCGGACCAAAATGTTGGAGATTTCCGACATTGCGCCTTCCGCCGTTTGCACCAGCGAGATACCATCATTGGAATTGCGAATTGCCTGATCCAGACCCCGGACCTTGGCGTCCATGCGGGTGGCGATGGCCAGACCGGCGGCATCATCGCGGGCAGAATTGATGCGCTTGCCAGTCGATAGACGCTCCATGGCCGTGTCGAGGGCGGAGCTGGCCTGACGAGAAACATTGTGGGCGCGCAGGGCGCTGATGTTTGTGTTGATGACAGTCATGTTATTCCTTTCAGCAGCGACGCTCGGGGCATCGAGCGGTCACAAGCCGGTTAACGACGACAGGTTGCCCAGCCTTTAGGATGGGTCTGTCGATTTTCTGACAGCTTCTTTCGATCCCCATGATTTTTCGTGCTTTTTTCTGATTGGCACATCCTTTGCTTTTCCTTCTGCAGATGAATTGGTCCCACAGATAAGAGGCAAGACGCGCACCATGACAACGATCGACTCTGGTCGTCTGATGCAAATGCGAACCGCAATTCTGAATCAGAATGCGGCATTGCAACGTGCGGCTGGCACCGGCGCGCCGACACCCGCAGACACGGGGCCTGTGCCTATCGACCAGAAGGGCGGCTTCGGCGCCTCAATGGTCGATGCACTCAAAGCCGTGAACGATCAGCAGGCCAAGGCCCGCGGTGCGACCGAAGCCTATGAGCGCGGTGAGACCCAAGACCTTGTCCAGGTGATGGTCGCACTGCTTTATGAAGAGCTGATCCTGGCCCTCTCCCTATTGGCGCATGCCTTTCGGGTGGGGGATCAGGTGAAGGCCAATGGCCAATTCAGCCGCGCTGCAACCATCATCAATGCGCTGGAGGCTGGCTTGGATGTGGAGCGGGGAGGCCCGCTCGCTGAAACATTGGCGGGGGTTTACCGAAGCGCACGGCGGGAAATCATGCAAGCCCGCACAGATCAGGATAGTGATCGTCTGGATCGGCTGATTGCCGCCTTTTCCGATATGTCGGAAAGCTGGAAAAAGATCGCGGCCTGAGTGGGCCCATCCATATCGGGTGTTGAACATGCGCTGCATTGCGGGCATCGCGGCGTCCATGATCCGCCTGTTCATCTTTGGCCTTGGCTATGCGGCAAGCCATGTTGCACGTGCCGTCACCCAACAGGGTGGGCAAGTCGTCTCAACTGGCTCTGCGGGCAGCGTGCGTTTTGAGGATGCAGCCTCGGTGCGTCTCGCGCTGGCGGATGCCACGCATATTCTGTCGTCCGTTCCCGCTGTGGTCGATGGCGACCCTGTTCTTACGGCCTATGGCGATGTGTTGCAGCAGCGGCGCGATGCCTGGATCGGCTATCTCTCCTCAACCGGCGTCTATGGCGACAGCAATGGGGCGTGGGTTGATGAAAGCGCGCCAATTAAGGGTCGGCGGGCAAGCCGCAATGCCGCCGATCAAGATTGGCAAGATCTTGGTGCGCGCATCTTTCGCCTGCCGGGAATTTATGGCCCCGGCCGCTCTGCGCTGGACCGGGTGACCGAAGGACGGGCGCATCGGATCAACCTGCCGGATCAGGTGTTCAGCCGGGTCCATGTCGATGACATTACATCGGGCGTGATTGCTGGCTTTGAAGGACCGCCCGGCGTTTATAATCTGTCGGACGATCTGCCCTGCGGGCAAAATGCGGTGATCGAACTGGCCTGTGATCTTCTGGGTCTGCCCTATCCTGCGCTGCAGACAATGGAGGAAGCTGGCCTGTCCCCCATGGCGCGCGCCTTTTACGATGAGAACCGCCGGGTCGCCAATGGCAAGGCAAAGCGCGTCCTTGGCTGGACGCCGCTATACCCGGACTATCAATCAGGTCTGATGGCCTGTCTGCCCGCCCGTACGCGGCGCTGAGGCACGCGGCGGGGCAAGGGCGATGATCATCCCGATCATCACAATCACGCCGCCTGATGCCGCCAGAGGCGACCAGTGATAGCCTTCAAACAAGGTGGAAATTGTCATGGCGATGATGGG
>RFSU01000177.1 GCA_009923795.1 Sphingomonadaceae bacterium | reverse complement strand
CCGCCATAAACCGACGTTAGCACCGCCGAAATGCCCGCGATATGATAGGGCGGGACACTGACAAGCGCCGCTTCATCCTCGTCCGATCCGAGAAACTCGACCGTCGACATGACATAGGATGTCAGATTGGCATGACGCAGCACGGCTGCCTTGGGATCGCCGGTGGTTCCGCTGGTGAAGAGCAGGATGGCGATGTCATTATCATCTTCCGGCATCTCGGCGGACTCTTCCACCGGGCCGGTCAGGAAACGCGCTTCAAACGTGGTGCGCAGCACAAACTCCACGCCTTCAACCTCTGCAACGCGCGGCGCCATGTCATCATCGATGAAGACGGTGGCAGGCACGGTGCGCGCAGCAAGCTTGCGCAAATCTTCGTCAGACAGGCGGTAATTGATTGGCACAAAGGGAAGTCCGGCCATACCGCTTGCAAACAGCAGCAAGGGCATCGCCGCGCCATTCAGCCCGATAAAGACCGTATGTTGGGTATCTTTTCCGGCCAACCAGCGCGCGACGGCACGAGCACGGGAACGCAGCGCAGCATAGCTAATCCCGTCATCCCGGGGGCCAATCGCTATCCGGTCGTCGCAGGCGTCTGCCGCGATGTCGAGCAACAGGCTGGTTTGCATGCGCGTCAGTCCGAAGCGGGCAGGGGCTTGGCTTCCTTGAGCGTCAGCGCGCGCCCGTCGAACGCAAGCGACCCTTTGCCGGGCTTTGCCCCCAACACTTCAATGCCGCTGGCTTCATCGGTGTAGCGCTTTCCAATCAGCACGCCGTTGGCATGGGCTTCATCAACGGCACCACCTGGTGTCGCCGGATCAGTCAAGGGAAGCACATCCGCGCCGCCGCATTGCAGAACGCCCAGTGTGCTGGGCGGGCGCACGACCACCATTTGCGCCTCACAGACAGCGCTTTTCCAGCGTGAACCGGGTTTGAGTTCCATTCTGCCAATTCCTCATCTTAATCTGTTTGCAAAGCGATATTCGTCATTGAGTCGACTTACGGCTTTGCCTGACGCATGACCAGAAGCATGAATCACTTATTGCACTAGGTGAACTATCTTGGCAAGGTTGCAGGATGAGTGATCTTTCTGGAAAAAATGCCCTGGTGACAGGTGCTGCCCGGGGCATTGGTGCTGCTATTGCCCGGCGGCTCGCTAAAGCGGGTGCGCATGTGGCGATCAACTATGTCAATGCAGCAGACGCTGCAGACGCGCTGGTGGACGAGGTGCGGGCGGGTGGCGGCAAGGCCCTTGCTGTGAAGGCCGATGTCTCAAAGCTATCTGAAATCGAGGCGTTGTTCACGGCCTGTGATGCTGCATTTGGCGGCGCACCCAATCTGGACATATTGATCAACAATGCCGGGATCGGCAGCAGTGGGCGCGATGCCAGCCTGAAATCGGGCGGTGAAGAATTGTTCGACGCGATGATGGCAATCAATGTCAAAGGCCCGCATTTCGTGACACAGGCCGCCTTGCCGCGCCTGCGTGATCATGGCCGTATCGTCAATCTGGGATCGATGTCGGGAAAGGTTGGCCAGCCCTTTGCCGCTGGCTATGCGATGACCAAACGGGCGATGCAGAGCCTGACCTTTTCGACGGCAGTTGCAGTCGCTAAGCGCCAGATCACTTGCAACCTGATTGCCCCAGGTGCCGTGGCAACGGACTTCATCACTGCGCTCCGGGAGAAACCGGGTTGGGATGAAGCGACCGCGAGGCACACGCCGATGGGCCGTCTGGGTGAGCCGGACGATATTGCGGGTGCCGTCATGATGTTGGTCGGCGAAGATGCCCGCTGGGTGACCGGCCAGATCATTGAAGCGAGCGGAGGCCTGTCGATCTGATGGCTTTGATGACCGAAAAGCTGCGCGCGATCATGGCGCTCGATCCGGATCGTACCGAAATCGACTTTGAAGGTGTGGACTATAGCTGGGGCCAGATCGCAAAGTCCGTGCGGCGTATTGAGACCGAGCTGGACCGGATCGGCCTGCCTGTCGAAGCGCGCGTCGGCGTCATGCTGCGAAACCGACCGGGGCATCTGGCAGCGATCATCGCGGTGCTTTCTACTGATCGGTGCCTGGTCTCGCTCAACCCTGCTCTCCCAGATGACAAGCTCTATGCCGATGTTGAAGGGCTTGGCCTGCAGGTCATCATTGCAGATGCGACGGACACAATGCGCGCTGGTATAGCGGAAGTATTCAGCCGCGCGGGCTCAGCCGTGATTGAAATCGGGCCGAGACTGGAAGGCGTGGCCATGCTGCCTGGCTTTGAAAACCCAGCACCGGGCAAGGCGGCGATGCTCTCGCCCGGCGTTGCCATAGAAATGCTGACCAGCGGCACGACGGGTAGGCCCAAGCACGTTCCGCTGACCCGGGCAGCGTTCGATACGAGCTTTGCCGGTTTCACCCGCTACGAACGCAACCGCGATTTTGCTGATCAGCCGCAGCTGCGTTCGGGCGTGACGATGGTCAATAACCCGCTCACCCATATTGGCGGGATTTACGGCTGCATCGGCGCGCTTATGTCCGGGCGCAAGATCGGCCTGCTCGAACGCTTTACGGTCGATGGCTGGGTTGCGGCAATAAAGCGCAACAAGCCGAAGGTTGCCGGCGCTGTTCCCTCGGCGATCAAAATGATCCTTGAAGCCAAGGTGCCCAGGGAGGATCTGGCCAGCCTGACCGCACTGATCAGTGGCACCGCACCGCTATCGCCCGATATCGTCGACGAATTCTACGCAACTTACGGTATCCCGATTCTCGCCAATTACGGCGCAACCGAATTTGCTGGTGCAATTTGCGGATGGAACATCGACGATTTCCGGGCGCATTGGGCGGCGAAGCGCGGTTCTGCGGGGCGGCTTCATGCCGATATCGAGGCGCGGATTGTTGATCCGGAAACGGGCGCTGAACTTGCACCCGGCGAGGAAGGGTTGCTCGAACTCAAGGGCGCGCAGCTCGGCAATGACATGCAATGGCTCCGCACCACCGACCGCGCCGTGATTGATGCAGACCGCTTCGTGTTCATCAAGGGGCGCGCCGACAATGCGATCATCCGCGGAGGCTTCAAGGTCCATCCTGATGACGTCGTAAATGCACTTAACCTCCACCCCAGCGTGCGCGAGGCGGCCGTCATCGGCGTGCCCGACGAGCGGCTCGGCGCCGTGCCAGCGGCTGCCATCATTATCAAGCGGGGCGCACAAGAACCAACGGTCGATGAGCTCAAGAGCTTCCTGAAAGACAGGCTGATCGCCTATCAGGTTCCAGCGCATTTTCGTTTTTTGCCGGACTTTCCGCGGACGCCCTCGATGAAGCCATCGGCTCCTGGCCTGAAGGCCTTGTTTGAGGTGGCCACATGAGCGAATCCTTTGTTGGAAAGACCGTTATCGTCACGGGCGGAGGTCGCGGTGTCGGGCGCGGGATAGCGATGGGCTTTGCGGCAGCCGGTGCCAATGTGATGCTGGCAGCGCGAACGCTTTCCTTTGCTGAGGAAACCAAGGCCGATATTAGAGCCGTTGGTGGCATTGCCCATATTTTCCAGATCGACGTCAAAGATCATGATGCATGCACAGCGTTGATCGAGGCTAGCGCCAAACGGTTTGGCGGCATTGACATCATCATCCATTGCGCCGCTGATATTCCCCATGGCGGGGTCGGCGATGTGACAGATGACGCGCTGGAGGCTGGTTTCGCCAGTATCGCCAAGGCGGCATGGTGGCTGCTCGATGCAGGCCGGCCCTATCTCGCCAAGGCACGCGATGGCGGGCGTTTCATCGCCATCGGGTCTGTCAACGGCACGCACATGGTCGTCCCGAACATGACCGCTTATGGCATGGCCAAGGCGGCGCTCGATGCCTTTGTGCGCGGCGCGGCGGGGGATGTGGTGGCGGACGGGATCACGGTCAACGCCGTCAACCCCGGCCTTGTCGCCAGCGCACGGGCCAAGGCAGTACTCGGTGACGAAGGCCTTGCGGCCTATGGCGCAACCGTGCCAGTCGGCAGGGCAGGGACGCCCGAAGATATTGCCCATGCCTGCCTGTTTCTCGCTTCGGCTAAGTCGGGCTACATTACGGGCACCAGCATCAAGATGGATGGCGGCTCGACCGTCGCGGCATCGGGCGGACGCAATGATCTGCTTCAGGACAAACTCAAAACACAAAGGGAAAGTCAGCAATGAAATTGGACAATACGATATCGGCCGTCGTCACCGGCGGGGCATCGGGCCTTGGCCGCGCATCGGCCTATGCGCTTGCGTCGCAGGGGATCAAGGTCGCGGTGTTCGATCTGAACGAGGCCGTCTGGGTTCCAAAGGATTTCTATACTCTTTTGCCAGCCAAACTTTTCGTTTTTTTCTCCGGTCAACCGGCATCCTTTTTCCGGGAGGAGTTCGAAGGAGACCCGATCGTTGTCGAGAGCGTAGCACTGGTCGTTTTCGGGTGCGGTCCAGAGCCGGTGTCCGCCATAGATCATCCACTCTTTGGCGCCGGTCCTGCCCATCTGCTCTTTGTTTTCAAAAAGAATGTTAGGTCCATCAACTGGGCCGAACCGAAGGATGCGGGGGCCGATTTC
>RFSU01000176.1 GCA_009923795.1 Sphingomonadaceae bacterium | reverse complement strand
ACGTGCTCGAGGCCGACCACGGCAAGCTGAAGATGCTGATCAAGCCGGTACGTGGCTTCAAGTCGATGCCAACGGCCTACGCCACGATCAAGGGCTTCGAGGTCATGCGCGCCCTACGCAAAGGACAGGCCCAGGCATGGTGCCTGCAGCCAGGTATCATGGGGGAGGTGCGCCTGGTTGAAAGAGCATTCGGAATTGGACCCTCGGCCCTGACCGAAACCATGATTATGCTCAATAAGCATTTCGCCAATGCTGCCTAATCCCCCAACTGGGTGACGCCGCGCGGCCGTGCCCCATGTTTGCAACAGAGCCAATCAATTCATCCCAGGAACAGAAACATGCTTCGAAACGCCACGAGATCATCAGCCGCTCTGGTCCTCGTTTGCTTGCCGGTATTTGCCGTTACCGCGCACGAACGTCATATGCACAGCATCGATGTGCCGGCGCCGCAGCCGGGCGCCGATGCCGGAGAAGCGCGCTGGCTGGCGGGCGATCATCACACTCACAGTCGCTTTTCGACCGGCTATGACGAAAAGGCCGACCCGCCGACGCCGACCGTGGGCGGTGATGCGATATACCCGATTCCCATGAACGCCCTGATGGCGCGCAAATTCGGTTTGGACTGGATGGTGGCGACCGATCATGGCGGCCCCAATCATAGCAAGGTCAACCACGACCACGCCTATCCCGAACTGCTGCGATCACGACAGCTGGTGCCGGAATTGGTGCAATTCTTCGGCATGGAATTCGATACGCCCGGAGCGGATCACAGCAGCATCATCGTTCCGGCAGGTGACGACGAGGCCGACCGGTTGCGCGAGCTGGAGAAGGGCTACGGCGCCCGCGAGGCGTGGCCCCGCGATCCGTCGCGCAACAGTGAAGGGCGAATGCTGGACGCATTGCGGACAATGGATGCACAACAGCCAAAGCCTGTTCTTTTCGCACACCATCCCTCGAGGTCCGCAACCGGCATGGGCAAATACGGCCTGACCACCCCTTCCAAATTGCGTGGCTGGAACGATACCGCGCCGGAAGTCGCCATCGGGATGGAAGGTGCGCCGGGCCATCAGGCCGCCGGTCAGGTCGGCGAAAGTGTCGGCCCTTCGCGCTATGCGGCCTATTTCGGCGATGCGATCCCGCGCGGGGCCTATGGCGATTTCCCGACCATGGGTGGTTTCGACCAGATGACCGCGCGGCTTGGCGGCTTCTGGGATTCCATGCTGGGTGAAGGACGACGCTGGTGGATTACCGCCAACTCAGACTCACACATCAACTGGACCGAAGGCGGTTTCGACTTCTGGCCTGGCGAATATTCGAAGACTTATGTCCACGCGCCAAAGAACCCCGCATCGATCATCGCCGCCATGCGCGCCGGACGCATTTTCGTGACTACAGGCGATCTCGTGTCGGAACTTGAGATTCTGTTGGGAACAGGCGCCGATGCGCGTCCGATCGAATTCGGTTCCACCATAAATGCAGGCAATGGTGAGCCGCTTCACCTTACGATCCGCTTTCGGGATCCCGACGGATTGAATGCCAATGGCGACAATCCTGCCGTTCACCATATTGACCTGATCCGCGGATCGGTGGGCACGAAATCCGCCGATCCGAATCTTGATCGGAATCCGAGCACGCGCGTCGTGGCGCGCTTTACCGAGGCGGAATGGAAGCGAGAGGGCGAATGGCGCGTGATCGAAACGGCTCTCGAACCGGTCGCAGGCGATGAATATCTCCGTCTGCGCGGGACGAATACTGAGGATGCCGAGCCGGCGCCCGATGCCGAGGGCGAAGACGCATGGACTGATCTCTGGTTTTATTCCAACCCGGTTTTCCTTGGCTCGTCGATGCGCCGCAACCCCTAGGAGGGCTCTGGGCTCTGTTGCAAACTCTGACACGGTTTCCAAGATTGGGCTCATGTACTGTCAAGGTCAGTTGCGATGAACGATTTCAAAGGACGGCATTTTACCGGCGAGGTCATCCTATGGGCGGTGCGCTGGTATTGTCGATACGGCATCAGCTACCGTGATCTCGAGGAAATGCTGTCCGAGCGTGGGATCGATGTCGATCATACGACGATCTATCGCTGGGTGCAGCGCTACGCGCCGGAGATGGAGAAGCGTCTCCGCTGGTTCTGGCGGCGCGGCTTTGATCCGAGCTGGCGTCTGGATGAGACCTACGTAAAGGTGCGGGGCAAATGGACCTACCTGTACCGGGCGGTCGACAAACGGGGCGACGCCGCGCGGCCGTGCCCCATGTTTGCAACAGAGCCCTTGATAGATCATCCGCGTCCTGTCCGGTGGCCCGCGATACCTCGTGCGCCAGCGCTCGGAAACTCGGTGCGGATGATGATCAACGTCTATTCTCAGTCTCGATATTTTCCAGGCGCAGCGCTTTTCAACATTCTCATTGGGAGGTCTTATGACCAAGCGTAAATACATCAACACAATGATTTCGTCTTTTGCGATGCTCGTAAGCAGTATGCTTGTGGCCAGCGAAGCTTCCGCCGAGTTCGTGGCGCAGTCGGACGATCGCCCGCCGTCGCCCTCGCGGCTGATCTTCCCTGATACCCAGGAGGGCTATCATGTCCTCGCCGGCGATCTGCACCTTCATACGGTCTTTTCCGACGGCTCCGCATGGCCCACGCTGCGCCTGGCGGAAGCGGCCCATGATGGGCTCAAATTCGTGTCCTTCACAGAGCACGACATCATCACGCCGAAAATCCGCGACACCGGAACCAACAAAAACCGCAGCTATGAAATCGGGCGCGCTTTCATCGATTCCGGCATGCTCGGACTGAAGGGTATGAGGCTCTCCCTCGGGGCTGAGATCACGCGTGGCATCGGGCACTTCAACTGCCATTTTCTCAAGGATGCCAATGCGCTGAACCCAGCCAAGATCCACTACAGCACGTTAAAGCAGACCGGCACACAGCTTCAGGTTCAGGTGGACTGGAACCGAACCGGTCCGGTGGAAAAGGACCTGGAGGCGCGGTTCCGTGAAGCGAAGCGCCAAGGTGGCATCTGTCAGTGGAATCATCCCACCATCCCATCTTCCATCCCCGGAGATGCCGTGGTGACACCGTTTCTCGAGCGGATGTTCAAGGAGGGCCTGTTGTCAGGCATCGAGGTCGCGCAGAGCGACTTCATCCACCCTGCGGCCATGGACGTGGCTCTGAAATACAATCTCTACATCGCTGCGACGACCGACGCCCATCTCGGAACGACCATGGAGCAGGAAGCGGCCGGAATGGACCACCGCGTGACGACGTTGTTCCTGACGCGAGGCGACGATGAAAGCGCCTTCAAGGATGCCCTGGAAAAGCGTCGCACTGTCGGCCTGTTTCGAGACACCTTCTTCGGCACCAAGGAGAACGTCGGGGCCGTGATCAATTCGGTCTTGAAAATGTCTTTCACCAAGTACTCGCCTTCGGAGATGCTGATCGGCAACATGGGTGAGATGGAGATCAAGAATTCCGGGCCGATCGACATCGAGCTGGAGATTCTCCAGCCTGGGTTTCGTCTGCTGAACTACCCGCGCTTCGTTAAGGTAGCGCATGGATCGAAGATCACCTTGAAGGCGCTGCAGATCGATGGGCCGAATTTCAAGGGTATCAAAGTTCGCGTGATCAATTCGCTCGTGACGTCGCACGATCAGCTGGAGTTTTTCCTTCAAGCGCAGCCGTTCGATCTGAACGCCATTACCGGCAAAGGTACGCTGGGCGGAATTCCCGCCGATCTCGACGGTTGGATGTAAAGAATAGTGACGACGGGGCGGCCATGGAGGGCTTTCTCCATGGCCGTCCCCAGTTCACCCGAGCGCACGACTTCAGTCGCCCATGGGCCGGTAGGGTTCGAGCAGTCCCAGGCGATTCAGGCATTTATGAGTACGACCTAGACGCGTCTCCGACATGGTCCCTCCCGAGCTATATCCGCAATCACCGACCGCAATTTCACGCTGCCATGCGACTAGCTTTGACGCCCTTCGAGGAGAAAGTTGAGTTCGAGTCCCTCCTCCACCGCCATTTTTCACGTAAATACGTGACATTCAGGCAGAAACTATCTAAGTTACCAAAAACGCTCCCCGATAATCCCGTCGCTAGGGCACCCCACCCCTCTCTAAAAACTGACCAGCCAGACCCCACAGGGGTGGCACCCCCCGTTTTGAGCAGATGGGACCCGCGCTTCCTTCTTACTTATTATTCAGCACGCCCGGGTAGCTGGGTTTCATTAAACTTGGTCTAGGAGCCGTCCGCACCTCGGCAGGCCATCAGGACCTGAAGCTGCACCAACCACCAACCCTTACTCATCTCGCTCCAGTAGCTCTCAAGCCCCGCATATCTTTATAGCGGTGTTACTGAAGCAAAAATCAAAATTTAAATTATATTTATGAATTTCTTTGGTAAGTTCTGCATGATTGAATCCTTTCGCGTCACGCTTCAGCAACGTAACACCATACATTTTTTGATCTTCGTCGTGCAGCATGTCTTGTAATGCCTGATTTACAGAAGGAGAGAGATTTTTAGCAATGAGTTGATTCAAACGCTTTGTTTCAGTGGAGAGAACTTTGCCTATGATATCTTGTAACGTGCTG
>RFSU01000175.1 GCA_009923795.1 Sphingomonadaceae bacterium | reverse complement strand
CGGTACGCATCTGCGACTGGAAGCCATATTCATCCTGCCGATCGCGGCTGACCTTATAGCGGGCGGCCACCACCTCTGCTGTGTGCAGCATCGGCATGTAGATATCCTTGTGCATTTTCAGCAGCTCGGGATCGGGCGCCACCCGCATTTCCGGCGTTTGCACCAGGCTGATCGATTCGACGCCGCCGCCGATGCAGATATCCATATTGTCAGAGACAATCTGCTTCGCCGCCGTCGCAATGGCCATCAGGCCCGACGAACATTGGCGGTCAATGGTCATGCCCGGGACGCTGATCGGCAAACCAGCCCGCAGCAAAGCCGTGCGTGCGGTATTGCCCGCCTGGCTGCCCTGCTGCATCGCAGAGCCCCAGCAGACGTCGTCGACTTCGGCTGGACCAATCCCTGCGCGCTCAACGGCGGCCCGGATGGAATAAGCCGACAAAGTCGGCGATGGGGTCATATTAAAGGCACCGCGATAGGCCCGCCCAATCGGCGTGCGTGCGGTTGAAACAATGACGGCACTACGCATTCTCTTCTCCTGTTAATGCAAATTTTTGGTCGATTAGATGAAAAACTGGGTGATCCATTCTGCCATCAGGGCAGGCTTCTCTTCACCTTCGATTTCAAGCGTGAATTCCATGGTCTGTTGAAACTGACCGGGGCGTTTTTCTTCAAGCTCAAGCATCTTAAAATGACCGCGCACGCGCTTGCCTACCTTTACAGGCGCAATGAAGCGCGTTTTGTTGCCGCCATAATTGACGCCCATCTTCACGCCATCAAGACGCGGCAGATTGGCCTGCGCCGTCAGAACGGGCAGCAATGACAAAGACAGAAAGCCATGGGCAATCGGGCCGCCAAAGGGTGTCAGCTTCGCCTTTTCAGGATCAACGTGAATAAACTGAAAATCACCTGTCGCTTCGGCAAATTTGTTCACACGATCCTGATCGACCAGTAGCCAGTCAGACGTTCCAACTGTTTGGCCGACCATGCCAAAAAGCTCTTCTTTGCTCACAATAGGCATATGCTTTCCTCTCGCTTCTGACGCGCAACAATATTACAAATGGACGAGTCACTCCCAAGATTTAGGGCCTTCATTCTGCTAGAGTCAAAAGCTATGGATTCCGCAACGTCTCTCACGCGCCATTTTCATCGGGCCGCCGAACCGGATTGCCTCAATGTGTTGATGCCAAAGGCCAGCACTTCAGGCAAAGAGCGCCACCACATCCTTGCCCGTGCAGGCGGCCTATTGGCCGATCTCCGTCGGGCGCAGTCGAGTGGATGGGTCAATCAGTTCCTCAACGAATATCGATTAAACACACAAGAAGGCGTGGCCTTGCTGTCTCTCGCCGAAGCGTTCCTGCGCGTGCCCGACCCGGAAACAGCGGATGCCCTCATCGCAGATAAACTGGGGGATGCAGACTGGCGGGCGCATTCTGGCAAGTCGCATTCAACGCTCGTCAATTCCGCAACTTGGGGCCTTGTCATTGGCCGCGCATTGGTCAGCGACAAGGAAGAGGCAGGCACATTGCGCCGCCTCATTGCCCGCGCGGGGGAGCCATTTGTGCGGCAAGCCGTGGGTGCCGCCATGCGGATGATGGGCGAGATTTTTGTCATGGGCCGCACCATCGAGGAAGCAAGCGCACGGATGCAGCGACCAGAGCATCAGGGCTTTGTCGCCAGCTTCGATATGCTGGGGGAGGCCGCCCGCACCTTTGCCGATGGGGAACGCTATTTCGCGTCCTACCTCGATGCCATCGAGAAGACGGGCGAAGGCCATTCTATCTCGGTCAAATTGTCGGCGCTCCACCCTCGCTATGAAGTGGCCCATTGGGCACGCTGTGTCCCCATGCTGTCCGAGTTGCTCGAGATTTTGTGCCTTGCGGCTGCCAAGCGCGGTATCGCGCTCACCGTCGATGCCGAGGAATCGGAACGTCTTGAGATGAGCCTCAATATTATTGCCCATGCGGCCCGCCATCCGCAGCTCAAGGGCTGGGACGGCTTGGGCATGGCCGTGCAGGCCTATTCCAAGCGCGCGCCTGCTGTCATCCAATGGGCAGACGCTTTGGGCGCGGACACAGGGCGGCGCATGGCCGTGCGCTTGGTCAAGGGTGCTTATTGGGACAGCGAGATCAAACGCACCCAAGAATGGGGCCTGTCAGATTATCCGCTCTTCACCCGCAAGGCCGCGACAGACGTCAGCTGGCTCGCCTGTGCCCGCGATATGCTGCAGGCCCGCCATATCTTCCCCGCCTTTGCAACGCACAATGCCCTGTCCGTTGCGACTGTGCTGGAATGGGCAGGCGACGCCCGCGATTTTGAGTTTCAACGTCTGCACGGCATGGGCGATGGGCTTTACGAAGACCTTGTGCAGCGCGAAGGCTATGCATGCCGCATCTATGCGCCCGTGGGTGGGCATCGCGATCTTTTGGCCTATCTCGTCCGCCGCTTGCTGGAAAATGGCGCAAATTCAAGCTTCGTTCACCAGCTGTCTGATGAGCAGGTCAGCGACGCTGATCTCTTGGCAGATCCGGTGGAGAAGGTTCGGGCCGTTGGCGGGCGTCGCCACAGCGCCATTCCCTTGCCCCAAAATCTGTTCGGCTCCCGCCGCAATAGCTTGGGCCTTGATCTGCAAGATCGGGCGATCCTTGCCGATGTGACAGCCGCGCTTGCCGCCGCGCCACGACCGGGGCCCGTGCCAGAGGGCAGCACCGATGCCATTACCCGTGCACGATCCGGCTTTGAGGCATGGTCGCAGACGCCGCTCGATGCACGAGCGGCCTGTCTCGACCGCCTCGCCGATCTGCTGGAGGATCATCGCAGCGAGTTGATGGCTGTTCTGGTCAAGGAAGCCCAGAAAACAATTTCGGATGCCTTGGGAGAGGTGCGTGAGGCCATCGATTTTTGCCGCTATTATGCAGAACAAGCCCGCGCGGGCCTCTCGCCCGTCGAATTGCCCGGCCCCACGGGGGAACGCAATGTCCTCCATTATGGCGGGCGCGGCGTCTGGCTTTGTATTGCGCCTTGGAATTTCCCGCTGGCCATCTTCTTGGGCCAAGTGGCCGCAGCTTTGGTCACAGGCAACAGCGTTGTCGCCAAGCCTGCACCACAGACCCCATATATCGCCGCGCTGGCTGTCGCGCTTGCCCATAAGGCGGGCATCCCTGCCGATGCCATGGTGCTGGCTGCAGGCGGGCCAGAACTTGGGGCCGCGCTCGTCGCGGACGCGCGCATTGCAGGTGTCGCCTTTACAGGATCAAGCGCCACAGCAAAGCGCATCGCCCGCGCTCTGGTTGCGGATGAAGATCGCCCGCTCATTCCTCTGATTGCAGAAACCGGTGGCATCAACGCGATGATCGTCGATTCCACGGCTCTGCCCGAACAGGTCGTGCAAGATGTTGTGACCTCTGCCTTCCATTCAGCAGGGCAGCGCTGTTCCGCGCTTCGGCTCCTGGTGCTGCAAGACGATATTGCCGACCGCACGCTGGACATGCTGGCCGGAGCTATGGATGCGCTGGTCATTGGTGATCCCGCTGATCCGGCAACCGATGTCGGGCCCGTGATTGATGACGCCGCCTTTGCCCGGCTGATGACGCATCGCGCGGCGCATAAGGACAGCTGGATTCACACCGTGCAAGCCCCGGACGGCGGCCATTTTGTGCCCCCAACACTTATCCGCTTGTCAGGCATAGAGGCGCTGGATCAGGAATGGTTTGGGCCACTCCTTCATGTTGTCATTTGGAAGGCAGGGACACTGCCGGACGTTATCAATGCCATCAATGCCAAAGGCTATGGCCTCACCATGGGTCTGCATAGCCGCATTGCGCGCACGGCAGAAACGGTGGAGGCGATGGCGCGGGTCGGCAATCTCTACGTCAATCGATCCATGATCGGGGCGATTGTCGGGAGCCAGCCCTTTGGCGGTGAAGGTCTGTCGGGCACGGGGCCAAAGGCAGGTGGCCCCAATTATCTGCATCGCTTTTGCACCGAGCGGGTGACCTCCACCGACACCACAAGTGCCGGGGGCAATGCCAGCCTCTTGTCGCTGAATGATATCGCGCTTTAGAATTTTAATGGATCAGCTTTGCGCCCTTGCCCGCACATTGCTCATTGAGGCGCACGCCGTTTGGCTCACCGCCCGGCACGCGGACGCGCCCTGGCTGGCGCGTTTATTGGGTATGGTCATTGCGGCGTATGCTCTGTCACCGATTGATTTCATTCCCGATTTTATTCCCATATTAGGCGTGTTGGACGAAGCAGTTCTGATTCCGCTTGGGATCTGGCTGTTTCTGAAACTTGTGCCAGACCAGCTTTATGCTGAGAACCGGGCAATTGCCGCCCAAGCGGCTGAACGGCCGATCAGTTGGGCGGGGGCTGCGGCGATCGCTGCCCTTTGGATCGGGCTTATCACGCTCGCCGCCCTCTTGCTCTTGGCTTAGCAGACACGCTGCAGCCTTCGACTAGCCCTTATGTTGGGCAATCCAATCTTCCACGACAGGCGCAATATCGGTGCGCCATTTGCCACCGTTGAAAATGCCATAATGGCCAACGCCTTCGGCCATATAATATTTCTTGCGCGCCTCTGGCAGGTTGATCGCAATATCCAGTGCGGCCTTGGTCTGA
>RFSU01000174.1 GCA_009923795.1 Sphingomonadaceae bacterium | reverse complement strand
TCATCAAGGCGAACCTGCCCACGCGCATTAGCTTTGCCGTGACGTCCAAAATCGATTCCCGCACCATTTTGGGGGAACAAGGCGCCGAACAGCTGCTGGGCAAGGGCGATATGCTCTATATGCCGGGCGGCAAGCAAATTGCCCGTGTGCACGGCCCCTTTGTCTCTGACGAAGAAGTGCGCGCCGTTGCCGATCATTGGCGCGGACAGGGCCATCCCGACTATATTCAGGCCGTCACCGAAGAGCCAGAAGAAGGCGGCTGGGATATTGATGGGGCCCCGACAGGTGAGGATTCTGCGGAAGACCAGATGTATCGCCGCGCGCTTCAGGTCGTTGTGGAAAGCCAAAAGGCCTCGACCAGCTATATCCAGCGCCAATTGCGCATCGGCTATAATTCTGCCGCGCGCCTGATTGAACGGATGGAGGCGGAGGGCAAGGTGAGCCGCCCCGATCATGTCGGCCGCCGTGAGGTTTTGATGGATACAGACGGCCACGCAATCTGACGCAGTTCAGCACGCGTTCAAGCAAGAGGGGCAACAGCAAGCGCCCTTGAAGTGAAACGGATTTTATGACGCGAACTCTCCCCCTGATGGCCGCCCCCCTCTTTGCCCTTGTCGCCGCCGCTCCTGCGGCTGCGTCTCTGGCCGATGTGCAAGCCCATTTAAATTCTGTGTCCTCCATGACGGCGGGCTTCACCCAAACAGATCGCTCGGGGAAAATCGTGTCGGGCACCCTCAGCCTGAAACGTCCCGGCAAAATCCGTTTTGAATATCAAAAAAATGTGCCGCTTCTCATCGTCGGCGATGGCAAGGCGCTGACCTTTATCGATTATTCGGTGCGTCAGGTGCAGCGTTGGCCCATCGGCAATACGCCGCTGGCGGTGCTGCTCAATCCGAATCGCGATCTGGCCCGCATTGCCAAAATCCTGCCCAGCACGCGACCGGGCGTCATTCTGGTCGAGGCACGGGATCCGCGCCATCCTGAATATGGGGTCATCACCCTGGCCTTTACGCGCGAGGCATCTGCCCCGGCTGGCCTCATGCTCGAAGGGTGGACTGCACTGGATTCTCAAAATAATCGAACAACAATCCGCCTCAAAAATCAGCGTTTCAATGTCGATATTTCCGACAAAACGTTCTCCTGGCGCGACCCGCGACCAAAAGGGCCGCGTAACTGACCGGTCATTCATCTTGGCGACAGGATTATTGCCCTATCTAGGTCTTGCTTTTCGCGGACGGCTCAACGGAATTCCCCCCCTTTATTGCTCGTTTCGCCCCGCGAAAAGCCAGCGTGTCGAACGCTTCTTTGGCCCTCGCTCCTTGCCCCCGGAGCGAGGGCCATTCGTTTTTCAGTCAGATTTGGCGCGCCAAAATGGCCAAGCAATCCTGCCCCAATTGCTTAGATCGTTGCGGAGACCAGGCACGTTCCAGGTCAGCATTGCTGTCATGATCCTTAAAGGGCATTTCCAGCGTCATTGAGATACAGCCCAGATGCGCAAAGCGATTGGCAAGTTGATTGGTCGACATGGTAAGATTGGCCTTGCCGGGCGCGGATTTGGGATAGCCTAAGACGGTCTGAAAATCTGGCGTCAATTCGGCCAGCGCCGCGCGATAGGCATAGAATCGCGTCCCCTGATCCTCCGTCCAATTGGGAATACCTTCAAAGCCCGCAATGAAATTGGCCGGTATCGCTTCATCCCCATGAACATCCATGGCCCAGTGAACACCTGTGCGATCCATTTCGTCACGCACACATAAAACCTCTGGGCTTTTCTCCAGAGAGGGGGTCGCCCATTCCCGGTTCAGATTCACACCCGCCGCATTGGTACGTAAATGCCCGCGCGCCGATCCATCAGGATTCATATTGGGCACGATATGCAGCGTGCAGCGGTCGCGCAGATGCAGCGCAACAGGGTCGGCAGGATCAATCAGCCGCTCCAGCGCGCCCTCCATCCACCATTCGGCCATCGTCTCGCCCGGATGCTGGCGGGCATAAAGCCAAACTTGTATGGGGCCATTGCCCATGCGCAGCATATCTATCGGGCGGCCATCCAACGTCTGGCCAAGGGCGTGCGCCGACACGCCGGGGGCCGCGGCAACCCGCTGCACCAGATCATGATGCCGCTCCATAGAATAGGGCGCAAAATAGGCGAACCAGACAAGATCGGACTGAGGCCTATATCGAATTGTGAGAATGCCGTCGGCATAGCTGGTCTCGGCACAGCGCCAATCTGCGCGATCTTCAGACACGCGGGCGCGATAGGCAGGCCAGCCGCCCGGATAGGCAGATGCGCCGCAATTGGTGATGTTGAGCGTCACCTCCCGCCCCTTGGCCCCCGCCAGACGGAAGTGGAACCATTGGTAAAAGTCCGAATGGGCGTCCTTGCGAATCTCCAATTGGGCGGTGTCGCCTTCAATCGAAAGGACATGAATGTTGCCGCTGTCAAAGCCGGCGCTGATGCTGATCGTCATGGGATCCTGATAGTGCGTCCCGACTCCCCCGGAAAGTCCTGAAACAGCGCACGGGCGAGCTTATCTGCAGCAAGGCCTGGCTGGGCCGCTGGCGCCGTGTCAGGAGCCTCAGTCTGGGCGCGCCCTTCCCAGACGACCAGATCATCACTGGCCCGCTTCATCTGAACGCTGAGCTGCATATCGACCAGCGACTCGGTTTTTCGACCAAGGCCAAAGATCGTGCCAATCCCAATGCCAATGCCGCCGCCGCCGGTTCCACCGCCAATGCCCACAGTCACGGGCGATTGACGCGCAACGCTTCGTTCCGACCGACTATAACTCAGGATGAGGTGATAGGCAGGTGGGCCCGAATCACCATAGCCCAGACGCAAGGCTTCGCGGCGGACAGCAGCAGCATAAGCCCCAAATTCTAGATTTTCAGGTGCCGTGCCTGCTGCGGGTTCAATGACAATAGTGCCGGCCATCGGCTTTGCGCCAAGGTGAAAACGCGTCACTTGCACAAGGGGAATGGAGGCCGCACAGCCGGAGACGCCCAGAAGCAAGAAGAGAGGAAATAGCGTTCGCATCGAAAATGCTCCTTAATTGCCGGGCTTTGCCTTGACTTTGCTCAACGTGATCTTTAGGCGGCAGCCTTCATTTTTCATTCTTATCTTAGAACAGGCAAGCGATCATGAAGATCCGCAATTCACTCAAGTCGCTCAAGGATCGTCACCGGGACAACCGCGTGATTCGTCGTCGCGGCCGCACTTACGTCATCAACAAGACGCAAAAGCGTTTCAAGGCGCGCCAGGGCTAATCCCGGCGCATCTGCGCGCCTTTGGTGCGTCAGACGCTTTTGATGTTTGGGGCACACGCCCTTGGCAAGCGCCTGATCTTTTCGGATCGGGCGCTTGATCCGTTTGAAGGCGGGTGAAAGCCGAATCGCCTCCACCACGCCCTTCACAAACGCTGTCCAAATCGTCCCAACTAGGGCGTCACAACATTGAACGACATTGTGGGTCGATCCAGCGCCCCGAACAGGGCCGCAATTACGCTGGGGTCGCCTGCAAATTGCAGATCACCCGACTGAATTGCCGCGCCAATATCCACCGTCTGAAGAATCAGCCCGTCAAAGACCGCCCTTGTCGTCGTCAGCGTGGCTGTTGGCGTATCTAGCTTCTGCCCCATGCTGGGGAACAGCACGGATGGGCCGACATGCATCGCCACCATTTCATTGCGATCCTTGAAGATGATCTGCACGGTCGTATTCGGGCGGGTTGACTTGGCGGGATTAAAGCGGGCGGCCAGCGCATCCATCAAATTGGATGTTGGCAACGCCCGGATCACGCCTGCGCCCGCGACATCAAGACGCGATGGCGGCACGCCATTGCGTAACTCTTGTGCGGCTTGAAGGAAAACATTGCGCCAAGTGCCGGCTTCTGCCTGAAAACCCTGTTGTTCATAGCTTGTCGCAAGCCATTTGCGGGCAGGTTGATTTTCAGGTTCGGCAAAGACAATATGGTTGAACACGGTGGATGACCAACGATAATCGCCCGCATCATAAGCTTTGATCCCGATCGCCAAAGCCTTTTTCGCCCCCCCCATGGCCGCGACATAACGCTTTGATTCCTCGGTCGGGATGTGGCGGTTGTAATTGGCGGGAACGCCATCCCACCAGCCGAAATAATATTGGAAGACCGCCTTCGCATTATGGTTATAGGTTCCATAATAGCCGCGGGTCGAAAAATCCGTCTTGGCATGGTCGGGCTCGCCAATTTGCTCGGCAATTTCTGTTGCGGTTTCGCCACTATTGGCAAGGCGTAAAACCTGATCATGGATGAAGCGATACGTATCGCGTTGATGCGTCAGGAACGTCTTGACGTTATCCTGGCCCCAGCTTGGCCAATTATGCGATCCAAATACCACATCGGCCTTGTCTCCATAAGTACGCAATGCCGCATCAATGGCCTTTGACCAATTGAGTGTGTCGCGCGCCTTGGCACCCCGCTGCGTCAGCACATTATGAAAGGTCGCGGTCGCCACTTCGGACGAACTGAGCGCCTTAAAATCTGGCAGATAGAACATGAACTCGGCCGGTGCTTCTGAGGCTGCCGCATCAATAAATTCAAACGTAATGCCATCAACCACGACGGGGGCAGCACCTCGGGCCACCTCCATCGTCGGGCGGGCAAAGGATGCCCGGTTATTGGCCGGCAAGGCCTGACCAAGCCCAGTGCCAATTTGGCCTGTCACA
>RFSU01000173.1 GCA_009923795.1 Sphingomonadaceae bacterium | reverse complement strand
ACAAGCAACGCACGGGCGGGCAGCCGCAGAGGCTGTCGCCGGACAGCCGTGATCAAAAACAAAAAGGGCGCGGCAAGTGCCAAGCGCCACATGGCAGAGGCACTTGGCCCGACATCCGCCAGCCGGACCAGCCAAGGTCCAAAAGCCAGCGCAAAATTCCCAAGGAACAACGCGCCTAAAACAGCAAGCCGACCGGACTTTTCCGTCACCTCATATGCAGGTTGCTGTTGCGCCTTGCTCATTGCCTCCATATCCGGGAGCGCGACTCACAAAGCAACAGGGGACACCAATGCCGAACCTTTTTGATCCTATTGATCTGGGAGCAGTTCATTGCCCGAACCGGATCCTCATGGCTCCACTGACGCGCGGGCGCGCCAGCCCCGGCCACATCCCCAATGATGTGATGCGCCTTTATTATGAACAGCGGGCAAACGCGGGCCTGATCATTTCGGAAGCCACGGGCATTTCGAAAGAAGGCCTTGGTTGGCCCGCCGCCCCCGGCATCTGGACAGAGGCGCAGACCGAAGGCTGGAAGCCAATCACAGAAGCGGTACACAAAGCCGGTGGGCGCATCATCATGCAGCTCTGGCATATGGGCCGCCTTGTCCATTCCAGCTTCAACAATGGCCAGCCGGGTGTATCGGCATCCGCGACAACCGGGCCGGGCCATGCCCACACTGCAACCGGCCGTCAGCCGCTGGAACAAGCGCGCGCATTGCGCCTTGATGAGATGCCGCGCGTTGTCGCCGACTATGTGAAGGCAGCTGAAAATGCGAAGGCCGCTGGCTTTGATGGCGTGCAGATTCATAGCGCCAATGGCTATCTGCTGGATCAGTTCCTGCGCGATAACTCCAATTTTCGCGACGATGATTATGGCGGGAGCATTGACAACCGCATCCGCCTGATGCGCGAAGTCACCGAGGCCGTTGCAGGCGTCTGGGGTGCAGATCGCGTCTCCGTGCGCCTCTCCCCCAATGGGGATTCGCAAGGTGCAGACGATAGCAACCCGGAAGCGTTGTTCACCGCTGCCGCGGCGGCGCTTCAGAAGATCGGCATTGCCTTTCTTGAACTGCGCGAACCCGGCCCGGATGGCACATTTGGTCGTACCGATGTGCCCAAGCAGTCGCCAGCAATTCGCCGCGTGTTTACCAATCCCTTGGTGCTCAATTCTGATCTGACAGCAGAAGGGGGAGCAGATTTGGTCGCATCCGGTCTGGCCGATGCGGTCAGCTATGGCCGCCCGTTCATCTCCAACCCAGATCTGGTCGAGCGTATTCGGGATGGTAAGCCATGGGCAGAAAGCACGATGGCCACTTGGTATACGCCGGGGCCGGAAGGCTATACGGATTATCCAGCCGCAAGCTGACCAACGCGCCCTCCCCCAACCCCTCCCGCCTGCGGGAGGGGATCGAGACTTAGCTGACCTTTGGTCGGCTTAGTCGCAGCGGGGAGGGCGTTTGTCGGCGACCGCTCGGCTCAGCCAAATTGGCCCTTGAGATCCAGCAGGGCGATGGCTGCCTTGGCAGCTTCCCCGCCCTTATCCTTCTGCTTCGGATCGGCCCGGACAAGCGCCTGAGCCTCATTTTCAACCGTTAAAATGCCATTGCCGATGGCAATGCCATCCATGGTCAGCGCCATGATGCCACGCGCGCTTTCGCCCGCCACAATTTCAAAATGATAGGTTTCGCCGCGAATGACGACGCCAATTGCGACAAAGCCGTCATAGCGTCCGCATTCTGCAGCCAGTGCAATGGCTCCGGGAATTTCAAGCGCACCGGGCACGGTGATGACATCGGCATGATGCCCCGCATCTTCCAATGCTGCCTGCGCACCCGCGATCAGCATGTCATTCAGATGATCATAGAACCGGGCTTCAACGATGAGAAAACGGGCCATGCTTATGCCTCCGGAATGGGGCGCTCGCCCACAATGTTGATACCATAGCCTTCAATGCCAACGACATTGCGGTGCGCATTGGTCAAAAGGATCATGTCGTGAATGCCAAGATCGGCCAGGATCTGTGCGCCAATGCCATAGCTGCGCAAATCCATTTCCGGGGGCTTGCCAGCCGCCGCGCTGATTTCTCGCGTGAGCTGTGCCGGTTCACTGGGCATAAGGAGCACAATAACGCCGGACCCGGCGGTGCCAATTTCCATCATCGCACGTTGCAAGACACGCTTGCGCGGGCCGGGCGCGCCCAGCACGTCGGAGAAAATGGAAATGCCGTGCATGCGCACCAATGTGGGCGCGCCTTCAACAACCTTGCCCTTTTGCAGGACAATATGCACCGACCCATCGACCTTGTTGCGGTAGGTTTTGGCTGTCCAATCGCCCCCATAATCGGACACGAAGGGCGCCTCGGACACGCATTCCACCAAATGGTCATGACGCCTGCGATATTCGATCAAATCCCGGATCGTACCCATTTTCAGATTATGCATCCGCGCGAAGGAGACGAGATCGTCCATCCGCGCCATGGTGCCGTCATCCTTCATAATCTCACAAATCACGCCCGATGGATTGAGGCCAGCGAGCCGCGAAATATCAACGGCAGCTTCGGTGTGTCCGGCGCGGACGAGAACACCGCCATCGCGCGCAATAAGCGGGAAGACATGGCCCGGCGTCACAATATCTGCGCGGCCTTTGGACGCATCAATCGCGACCGAAACTGTTCGCGCCCGATCCCCCGCCGAAATCCCCGTCGTCACGCCTTCAAGCGCTTCAATTGAGGTCGTGAAGGCTGTCTCATGGCGTGTGCCATTTGCCCGGCTCATCAATTCCAGACCAAGTTCATCGACGCGCTTCTTGGTCAGCGTCAGGCAGATAAGGCCCCGCCCATGCGTCGCCATGAAGTTGATGGCGTCTGGTGTTGCCATTTGGGCCGGGATGACAAGATCGCCCTCATTTTCCCGATCTTCATCATCCACAAGGATGAACATGCGCCCATTGCGTGCTTCTTCAATAATCTCTTCAATCGGGACGAGCGCCGGGCTTTCGTCATTCTCAAAAAGATAGGATTCAAGCTTGCGCAGCGTCTCTGCGGTCGGGTTCCAATCGGGTTGGTCCAGATCGCGAAGGGTGTTGGCATGAAGCCCGGCGGCACGCGCCAGACCTGAGCGCGACAGGCCGCCGTCGGTCACAAGCTTGCGGAGTTTTTCGATGAGTTGCGTAGACATGGTGCCATAAATCACATCATAATGTGATCGTCAATGACAAGATTCACATTCGGCCATTAATGGCGGGCGGAAAGCCGCTCCTGCATGCGCGCGAGATAGCGGGCGAGCACATCAATTTCGATATTGACGGCCTGACCCACCTTCAGATCGCCCAAGGCCGTCACATCCCAGGTGTGGGGAATGATGTTGAGGCCAAAGCTGGCGCTGCCATCGGCATTATCCGCAACGCTATTCACCGTGAGCGACACGCCATCGAGAGTCACAGACCCCTTGGCGGCAATGAACGGCGCAATCGCCGCGCCAACCGTCACCACAACACGGTGCGAATCCCCTTCAGGGGAGATGGCGGACACGGTGCCTATGCCATCGACATGGCCCGTCACAATATGGCCGCCCAATTCATCGCCAATTTTCAACGCGCGCTCCAGATTGAGCCGACGGCCTTGCGCCCACATGCCGCCTGCCGTTTTGGAAATGGTTTCCGCCGATGCATCCACGGCAAACCAATCTGCCCCCTTATCGACGACCGTCAGGCAGACGCCCGAACAGGCAATGGAAGCCCCCAGATCCACGCCAGACATGTCATAGCCGCATTGGATGACCAGCCGCAGGTCGCCGCGCTGTTCCACTGCTGTGATCGTGCCAATATCCGTGATGATGCCGGTAAACATGACTGCCGCCCCTTTTCAAACGCGCTCGTAAACGTCGAGTTGGTCTTTGCCAAGCAGGCGGCTGTCCACCAGCTGCCATTGGTCCTGCGCATCCGCCAGCCGACCTAAACCGATATCCCCAAGGCAGGCACGCCCCCCACCAATCAAGATCGGCGCGCGATAGAGCAAGAGCCGATCGACCAGCCCGGCCTTCAGAAAGGCAGCTGCAGTTTGTGCCCCGCCTTCGACCAGCAGATAGTGAATACCCGCCAGCCCATGAACCTGGTCCGGTGCAGACAGCGCCATCCAGCCCGGCGCGGCCGCGCCCCGCGTCAACAGCGCGCGTGCAGGGGAGCGCGCCTCTAATCCCGGCAGCCGAACATTCAGCCGGGGCGCATCGGCCCGACCCGTTTCACCGCCGACGAGAATCATATTGGTGCGGGCACGCTCCAAATGCCCATGCGCCCGCGCCGCATCCCCCGTAATCCATTTGCTTTCCCCCGAAGCCAGCGCGATGCAGCCATCCAGCGAGGCTGCAAGTTTCAGGGTGATGAACGGGCGACTGGCATGATGCTGCATCAACCATCCGGCCATGGCGCGCCGTGCATCGTTGGCCAGCACTCCCGCCACAAACTCAATCCCCGCCGCCTGAAGCCGGGCAATGCCCTGCCCATTTGTCCGCGGGTCCGGGTCGGTCAGGGCAATGACAACCCGCGACACGCCAGCGGCGATCAGACTGTCCGCACAGGTCGGGCCGCGCGGGCTTTCATGCGCGCAAGGCTCCAGCGTGACATAAGCGGTTGCGCCGCGTGCGGCCTCTCTCGCTTGAGCCAGCGCCATCGCCTCTGCATGGGGCCTGCCGCCGGGCTGGGTCCAGCCGCGCCCGACAATGCGCCCGGCCTGCGTCACGACGCAGCCAACATTAGGATTGGGGCCTGTTAAGGCCTGCGTACGTCCAGACAGCGCAATCGCTG
>RFSU01000172.1 GCA_009923795.1 Sphingomonadaceae bacterium | reverse complement strand
GGCCAATCGATAGCCGCCGAAGATGACGGCGATTGCCCCCACCAGCGCGCGCACGGCATCAACAGGTACAATCGTCGCCAACAGCCAGCCGAGAAAGACGCCTACAAAAGCGCCGGGCAGCATCAGCTTTAGAGTCGGCATGTCAAAGGTGCGGCGGAACGCCCAGACACCCACCACATCCTGCGCAATCAAAATGGGCAGCAACATTGCAGCCGCAGGGGCCGGATCCATCACAAGAACAAGGATGGGCATGGCGGCCGCCCCCAGCCCGGCAAAGCCACCCTTCGCTATACCGACGAGAATGACGGCAATTGCGGCAACACTATAGAAAATGGGATCGCTGGGCAGGGTCAAGATTCAGAGGCGCGGCGGCGGAGGGCCAATCCATAAATCAGCGCCGCAACACCTGCAAAAAGGAACCACTGGACCGCATAAGCGAGATGATTGTTGGGCACCTCATCGGGGGATGGCGGCGAACTGGCCTCTAGGCCCGGCGCTGGCGTGTCAGAGACCAGCATGGGCCGCAACGCCGCCTCTTTGCCGCCCATACGGCTGAGCAGGCTGGTGTGACTCGGTTCCGTCGTGATGACGCCTGTGACGGACCCGCCCAACCAGGAGGGGCGCGTCTTGGGATCCCGCGTGACACCCACATCGACGATGAGGCCCGGGCAGGTCGCAATCCAGCGATAGCCCGATATACCCTTGGCCGACCGTCCCGCCTGTGTCTGCCAGCCTGTGACTGACGAACACGCGGCCGAGGATCGGCGAAACAGGGCTGTATCCGGAATGGGGGCAGCGGTGGGAAAGGCAATGGCCGGCTGACCAAGATTGGCGCGATAGACGGCCAGTTGCGCTTCCTTTTCGTCCAGGCGGTCAAGTTGCCAGAGGCCAAGCGCGATCATGGTCGCAATGGCCAGCGCAACGATCAAGGTTGCGAGGATGGGAATGCGCCTCAAGAGACAATCCGCCCTTCACGGGCACGGTTGCGATATTCCAGCACCAAGAGCGCCCCTTTGGCGAGGCGCAACAGGCCGACGACCAAGGCGGCCGTGAGCGGCACCCAAATCAGGATATGAACCCAAAAAGGCGGCTCAACCGAAAGTTCCAGCATGACAGCCCCGATTGTGACGATCGCGCCGACGATCATGATCAAGAAAGCCGCCGGGCCGTCGCCCACATTAAACTGGCCAAAGTCCAACTTGCACTGAGGGCAGGCCTCCGAAAAGCGAACGGCGCCCGCGAACAGAGTCGGGGCGCCGCAGCGTGGACAAAGCCCCCGGATCGACGCCTCAGTCGTATCGGGGGCTTGCCAATCCGTCATGATCAGCCGTGAACCGGTGCGCCCCAACCGCCCCAGACGTAAACGACGACAAAGAGGAACAGCCAGACGACATCAACAAAATGCCAATACCAGGCGGCCGCTTCAAAGCCGAAATGCTGGCGTGGGGTGAAATGGCCCTTATAGGCGCGGACAAGGCAGACGATCAGGAAAATCGTACCGACCAGCACGTGGAAGCCGTGAAAGCCCGTCGCCATGTAGAAGGCCGCGCTGTAGTTTAGCCCCTTAAAAGCAAAGGGTGCGTGGATGTATTCGTACACCTGAACCGAGCTGAACAACAAGCCCAGCAGAATCGTGATCCACAGACCTTTCTTCAGATTGTCGTTGGCACCAACGCCAATCGCACCCCAAAGGCCGCGCAATTCGCCACCGCGTTCATTGTTGATCAGGGCGTGGTGCGCCCAAGTGACCGTAGTGCCGGAGCAGAGCAGAATGAGGGTATTTAGCAAGGGATAGCCAAAGGCATCGATCACTTCGATTCCCTTGGGCGGCCAAGCACCAACCACCTGCGTGACAGATGTTGCGCCAGCGACCCGTTCCACAGCGCCATCAATCAGCTGGATCGGCTCTGGGAAGAGCGAGAAATCAAACCAGGCCCAGAACCAACCGACGAAGAACATCACCTCAGAGGCGATGAACAAAATCATGCCGTAGCGCAGGTGCAGCTGCACAACGGGGGTATGATCGCCACCTTGGGCTTCCTTCACCACATCTGACCACCAGGCGTAGAATGTGTAGAAAATCCCGAGCCAGCCAATGGAGGCAACAAGGCCGCCATAGGGCATCTTGTGCATCCACATGACAAGGCCGCCAAAGGCGACCAGCGCAGCCATTGACCCGAAGAACGGATGGATGCTCGGCGGAAGGATATGATAATCGTGGTTCTTTGCACCTGCCATGGTGATCAACTTTCCCTGTAAAATCGATTGTCGCTTAGCTCTGCTTTTTGCGCTCGTCCACCGGATAGAATGTGTAACTGAGCGTGATTTCTTGAATTTTGCGCGCCTCCGGATCATTCAAGATCGCGGGATCGACGAAAAAGACGACTGGCATCCGCACTTCTTGGCCCGGCTGCAACGTCTGCTCGGTAAAGCAAAAACATTGAATCTTCGTGAAATACTTCCCCGCCTGAGAGGGCGTGACATTGAATGTTGCCGTGCCGGTTACTGGCTTGTCGGAGAGATTCTTGGCCTTGTAAAAAGTGATATCTTGCGCGCCGATGGTCACCAATTCCCGATTGGATTCCTGGGCGAATGTCCAAGGAAGGCTCGGCGCATGATTGGAATCAAAGCGGATCGACATGGTTTTCCCGGTAACTGCGCCGGGCGCCTGCATCCCAATGCCCTTTTGCGTTGTTCCGGCAAACCCAGTCACCTGACAAAAGAGGCGATAAAGGGGCACACTGGCATAACCGACGCCGACCATGCCAAAGGCCAAACTAGCGGCCAACAAACCTGTACGCGTTGTCCTGTTCATCCCTGAATCCTCACCAATGTGATGAAATAAAAGAGAAGGCACATGGCGATCAGCAAACCGGCTGTCACCAGAGAGCGTTGCCGCCTGCGGCGGTTAAACTCATCATCAGGCTGGGTCATGCTGACATCATCCGGTCTGCAGCAACCGCTGCGAAAAGAGCAAAGAGATAGAAAATCGAAAAGGCAAAGAGCGCCTTTTCCGCGCCCATGCCATCCGCCTCACCCGTGCGGCGCAAGGCAACGCGCACAGCAAGGGCAAGAAAGACAAGGTTCAAAATCATGGAGGACACGCCATAGACGGTGCCCAACAGGCCCAATGCCCAGGGTGCCAGCGCGCACGCGACCATGGGCAGGGTATAGAGCAGCACATGATGCCGCGTCGTCTTTTCACCCGCAACAACGGGCAGCATCGGCACGCCTGCATTGGCATAATCCGTCTTCACAAACAGGGCGAGCGCCCAAAAATGTGGCGGCGTCCACAAGAAGATAATGCCGAACAACAAGATCGGTAGCAGAGATAGATTGCCCGTCGCAGCCGCCCATCCGATCATCGGGGGAAAGGCCCCGGCCGCGCCGCCGATGACGATATTTTGCGGCGTCCGGCGCTTCAGCCAAACGGTGTAGATCAGCACGTAAAACAGGATTGAGGCCGCCAAGATGGCGCCCGCGACCCAATTGGTCGCCAGCCCCAAGGTCAGCACCGAGAAAAAGGAGAGACCAACACCAAAATGGAGCGCAGACTGGCGATCCATGCGGCCTGCGGGCAAAGGCCGATTGGCCGTGCGCTTCATCAGCGCATCAATATCTGATTCATACCATTGGTTCAGGGCCCCTGCGGCCCCTGCACCCAGCGCAATGCAAAGCACGGCTGTAAAGCCCAGAACCGGGTGGATCGATATGGGCGCGGCAAGCAAGCCGCACAGGCCCGTGAAGACAACAAGCGACATCACGCGCGGCTTGGTTAGCGCAAGAAAGTCGCGCCAATCCGCCGGAAGGGTATCTACGCTTGTCACACTCAGGCTTGCCATAAAAGGAGAGACCCGTTTTGGACCCGGTTGGGACTGTCCGGGCCGCAAGCTTTGCGGTCCCGGACAATCCTTACATAGTGCGTGGCCGGAAAACGGACCACGCCGCTTTCCTTAATCGACCTTTGGAAGGGTCTCGAACTGGTGGAACGGCGGCGGGCTTGAAAGAGTCCATTCAAGCGTCGTTGCCCCTTCACCCCAATAATTGCCTTCCGCCTTTTTACCGGCGAACAGGGCATAGAGGACGTTGGCAAAGAAGATCACCATGGACCCGGCCATGATGACATAGCCCAAGGAGACAATCTGGTTCCAATAGGCAAAGGCATCCGGATAATCTGGGTAACGGCGTGGCATGCCCTGCAGACCCAGGAAGTGCATCGGGAAGAACACAAGGTTCACACCGATGAAGAAGATCCAGAAATGCAGATGGCCAAGCGCTTCGGACAAATGGCGTCCGCTCATCTTCGCAAACCAATAAGTGAAGCCAGCGAACAGCGCGAAAACCGCACCCAATGACAACACATAGTGGAAGTGCGCCACGACATAATATGTGTCGTGCATATAGTTATCGACGCCGCCATTGGCGAGGACAACGCCCGTCACGCCACCCACAGTGAACATGAAGATGAAGCCAAGCGACCACACCATCGGAACGGTAAAGCGGATGGAGCCACCCCACATCGTTGCGATCCACGAGAAGATCTTAATGCCCGTTGGCACTGCGATCACCATGGTGGCAGCCGTGAAGTACATTTTGGTATTCACGTCGAGGCCGACCGTGAACATGTGGTGCGCCCAAACGACAAAGCCAACCACGCCAATCGCGACCATGGCATAGGCCATGCCGAGATAGCCGAAGACAGGCTTTTTCGAGAAGGTGGAGATGATCTGGCTGACAATGCCGAAGCCCGGCAAAATCATGATGTAAACTTCAGGATGGCCAAAGAACCAGAACAGATGCTGATAAAGC
>RFSU01000171.1 GCA_009923795.1 Sphingomonadaceae bacterium | reverse complement strand
GAACTGGATGATTGGGGTGCGCCGGAATTTGTCTCGGCACTTGATCGCCTTTGCCACTCGGCCAACACCGAAGCAGGGATGACCGATGCTCAAGAGGCCTCGTTTTCACGGCAATTGATTGACTTGTTGGTAAGGCGGCTGCGCCTCTATGGGGACCGCCTTGCCCACTGGCAAATTGCCGAACAGATGATCATAGCGCCGCTGTTTGTTGTGGGCTTTCCGCGTAGCGGCACCACGATCCTGCATGGCCTGCTGGCCGCAGATCCGAGGGCACGCAGCCCGCTGGCATGGGAATTGGCTGCGCCGTCGCCACCGCCTCGCGCAGCAACAGCCCAATCCGATCCGCGCATTGCCGTTGCCCAGGCGGCCATCGACGTCCTGCCAGCCCAGTTCAAGGCGATGCATGCGATGGGCGCTATGTTGCCCGATGAAGATAACAGTATCATGCAGCTGGCGTTCCGGTCGCTGAACTTCGCCGCGTCACGCCCGTTGCCTAGCTATGTCACGTGGCTCGGTGATTGCGATATGGCACCGGCCTTCGCGTTGCACCGCCACATGCTTCAGCATCTGCAGGCGTTCAATCCGCGTGACTGGTGGGTGCTCAAAGCTCCACCGCACTTGTTCTGCCTCGATGCGCTTTTTGCTACTTATCCCGATGCGCGCGTCATCTTCACGCATCGCGACCCTGCGACGATCATGCCATCCAACAGCAGCCTGATCGCCTTTCTGCACGAGATGAATGGTAACACTGTCGACAGACGTGCGCTGGGTCAGGCCGAAAATGCCAAATGGCGCACGGCCATGGCGCGGGCAATGGCGTTTCGCGAGGAGCATCCCGAGCTCGCAGACCGCTTTCACGACATGCAATTTGTTGACCTCACCCGTGAACCTATCGGTGCTATCGAGGCCATATATGCCCACTTCGACATTTCTTTTCGCGATTCCGTTCGTGCGGCAATGGCCCGGTTCATGGCGGAAAATGCCGCTGGAAAGCATGGTACGCACACTTATTCAGTGGACGACTTTGGCATGGATGCCGATGTCATTCGCACTGAATTCTCCGACTATTGCCGCGCCTATAACGTCTTACAGCAAGGAGTGTCCGCATGAGCGTGGATTTTGGCAGTGGCCTGCTGCCTGAACAGGATCATGCCTTGGTCGCGCCGCTTGCTGCTGACCCGACAGCGGGGGAGACGATGAACTTCTGGGCCTATGATCCGGTCCGCGACATCGGCATCAATATCCATCCCAGAATTGGCAGCGGTCAGGTGCACTGCATGGTGACGCTTTTCCTGCCGGGCGGCAGGATATTGCGCCAGCGCGCTGATACCGGAACGTTCTATGATCCGGCTGCCCCCGGCTCGGCCCACGTCCGATATCGCTGCGAAGTACCATTTCGCCGCTGGCACTATACTGTCGATCAGTTGCCTGCATTCGTCACATCCGATGGCGAGCAGCGCGCAGCTGTTGTCGAGGATGAAACGCCGACTGCCAGCATCACCCTGCGCCTTATCGCCGATGGTGCCGCCCCTGTGTGGCGCAATGGCACGATGACGGCCGAATCCGCGCAGATGATGGCAGGGGCGGCGGGCCTGTGGATCGGCGGGCGTCTCAGCAGCGGCATGTCGTCCGAAAGCTATCGTTATGATCAGCTGGTGCGGGTGTTGGGCGAGGTTGAAACCCCAGATGGGACATTGCAGTTCGAGGGCTCCGGCTTGCGCAGCCATGTGCGTGGCACGCGCAAGCTCGAAGGCATGGCCGGTACCTGCTGGATGAGCGGACTGTTTCCCTCCGGCAAGGGCTTTGGCGTGCTGGTCAATATTGGCGTCGATGGCCGATACTGGTTTAGCGAGGCCTGCATCACCGACGGAACGACGCTTTCACCGGCCCGCGTTCTGCAGTTTCCCGGGCGGCATCACGACCTTGATGAAGGACGTTTCTGGGTGCAGCTGGCCAGCGACTCACATGGCCTGATCGACATTGCCGGAGAGGATGTCCGCGCCTTCTACTGGTCGATGCCCAGCTGGGGCAGCACTGCTACCGTCCCGCCGCGCTACGGTAAAGACCCAGAGGCCGGTATCCTGATGAAGCAGGCACTCGCCCGCTACCAATGGAATGGCGAGACAGGTTTCGGCCTCAACGAAAGATCAGGATAGGAACCGACCATGCCGGACGAACACGCATTCAAACCCGAGGACGATTGCTATCACCAGCTGTCGGATGACCCTTACGAAACCGAAACCAACTGGTGGTCATTCAACATCCCTGAGCGCAAGATCGGTTGCTGGATCCACGCGCCTTATTATCCCAATCGAAAAACCGTCACCTGGCGGATCTTTGCCTGGGATGATGAAGGCTATGATCCCGCGCGCATGGCCTATTACCGCAAGGTCGAGGAAGCCGCGATGCCCGACGCGCCGGATTTGCGGGACATCACATTCCCCGGCGACAAGGCTGGTCCCGGATATTCCTTGAAAATGATCGAGCCGGGGATGAAATATCACCTGGCCTATGAAGACGAAGCTCGCGGCTTTGCGCTCGATTTTACGCACACCGGCCTGCATGAGCCACACCGTTTCCCGTCGGGCAAGCCGCCCTTCATGCAGACGCCGCATTTTGACCAGCTGGGCCATGTCGAGGGCTGGATGACGCTGCGTGGCGAGCGCATCCGCATCGACGGCATCGGCGTGCGGGACCGGACCTGGGGGCCACGCGGCGGACCTTATGCCGCCAGCCCCAAAGTCTATGCGAGTGACTTTGAGCGGGTGAAGCATCCCGGCGGCGCGCGCTGGCGCGAGATTGAGCGCGAGCGGGGGCGGGGGCGCATCCAATATATCTTTGGCCACCGCAAGGATGGCACCGGCTTTCTTGGCTTTGTCCGTTTGCAGGACGCCGATGCGCAAGGCTGGGCGCCCATGAATGCGGGGTGGATCAGGCGCGATGGCCAGTTCGGAACACTCGACGCCGAGAAATCCCGTATGAAAAGCTGGCGCAATTCGAAGACCGGCTGGTGCACCCATATGGAAGTCGATCTGACCGATGAGCTGGGCCGCAGGTTGGCCAGCGAAGGCTTTGCTGTCAGCACGATGAGCGAGGCGGGATACGGCGTAAACCAGCTGATGCGCTGGGACATTGATGGCGGCATTGGCTGGGGCGAGGATCAAGATGTGTGGAACGCGACCCATTTCGTGCGGATGCTTGATGTGTTGAAGGCTGTGTCCTGATGCTCGAAAATCTCCGCCTGCCGCTGATGTGCGCGCCGATGAGCATTGCCTCGTCGGTCCCGCTTACGGTTGCCTGTTGCAAGGCGGGGGTGATTGGGGGCTGGCAGTGGCACTTATACGCCCTATGAGGAGTTTGAGGCATATCTGAAGGCGCTCGATGGGCTAGATGGTGCACCGCCCATCGTCAATATACCCGCGCGCTGGGGCAGCGATCCGAAGTGGCAGGCGCGGTTGGATATGCTGGGCGACTATCGCGCGCCTTTGGTGCTGTCGAGCCTTGGTGATCCATCCACGCTCGTGGCGCGTGTTCACCAATGGGGCGGGCGCGTCATTCAGGATGTGACGACGATGAAGCACGCGGAGAAGGCACTGTCTGCGGGCGTCGATGGCCTTATGCTGACCTGTGCGGGTGCAGGGGGACATACTGGTTTCCTGACGCCGCTCGCGTTCGTTCCTGCTGTCCGTCGCATCTGGAGCGGACTGTTGATCGTCGCGGGCGGGATTGCCGATGTGCACGGCATGGCGGGTGCGTTGGCACTCGGCGGAGACATCGCCGCGATGGGCACGCGCTTTATCGCGACGCCGGAATCGGGCGTGGTTGAAGGGCACCGCGCGATGATCCCAACCGAGGGCATGGACAATATCGTAGCGTCCGCTGCCATGAACGGCGTGCCCGCGCACTGGATGAAAAGCTCGCTCGAGGCCGTAGGGCTGGACCCCAAATCCCTCCCCGATACGATCACCCCCATGCCCGAAGGCGTGATGGCGTGGCGTGACATCTGGAGTGCGGGGCAGAGCGTGGGCCTGATCGATGCGGTGGAACCCGTCGTCGATCTGGTGGAACGGCTCGCAACTGAATTTGAACAGCTTCCGGGCCGCCCTGATTGGCGGGCGCGGCTGTTGGCTCTAGCATAGGAGAGGCGTCATGAGTTTTGCTGCGCCATTTCATGTTCCTGCTCATCTTTATTGCGACCTTGAACTGAAAGCATTCGCCGCTCAGTTCGAAGATCCCTTTGTCGGAATTCAGGCACTCCAGGATCGTGGCGAGCTGATCTACATGCGCGATATCGGGCGCGGAACACCCGGCTGGGTACCAACGCGCTTTGAAATCCTGAGTGACATTTTCATGGATGCCAAGCGCTTTTCCAATGCCGAGAATATCGGTGTCGGGCCGCTGATGGGGGTCGATTGGCGGCTTAACCCGCTGGAATATGATCCGCCCGAGCACATGGGCTATCGCCAAGTACTGCAACCCTATTTTCAGCCAAGTAAGGTGACCGGCTATGAAGCCCTTATCCGCAGCGTTGCGCGGGAATTGATTGCACGGTTTGACGGCAAGCGGCAGATTGATTTTGTCGCGGAGTTTGCCAGCCTGTTCCCTTCCTATATATTCCTCGATTTGCTCGGCCTGCCACGCGAAGAATTGCCGCAGTTTTTTGAATGGGAACACGCCTTCACACGGTCCCCCGACATGGCCGTGCGTGCGGCGGGTGCCCGCTCCATTCTGCATTACCTCGAAAACTATGTTGAACAGCGGCGCAGCGATCCGCGCGATGATCTGGTAACAGGCATTATCAACGGACAGGTGAAGGGCCGCCCCCTGAACCACGGCGAAATCATGGGCATGGTCATGGTGCTCTA
>RFSU01000018.1 GCA_009923795.1 Sphingomonadaceae bacterium | reverse complement strand
GTTCCGGAAAAACTTTGGACCCCAGCTCGGAGGGCTAAAATTTCTGTCCCCCGCGAACAAGGAAGCAACCGTTATCGGGTTTCAACAAAGGGGGAAATGAGTGGAGTCTTTTACGCCGCTGACTCCCGCGATACAATAATTTATGACGAAAGCGTCAGGGGTTCAAGAGCACCCCGCGCCGCCACCGCTCCCTCTGCCACAGAATCCACACCCACACCCGCGCCCGAAGTTACCGCCGACGGACAACGCGACATGCTCGCCGGCCGTGCTGATGAACCATTCAATCTGACGGCTGAATCACCAGCTGAACGCAAGGCCCGCGAAGCCAAGGAACTGGCGGCAGCCAACAAGGCGAGGCAGCAAAAAGAGGAAGCGGCCCGCAAGGCACTGGAAGCGGCCACTCCTGAATTGCCGATGGCTGAAACGGCAGAAGCGCCTCAATCCTTCCCCGATGAACTTCGCGCCAGTGGACGGAACCCGGACAAAATCCCAGCCCCTGCCCTGTCTGCCATGGAAGCGGCCCGTCGTGGGGATGCTGCCGCCTTTTCCAAGCTGACGCCCGTCCAGAAAAGCAGCGTGACCGATGTCATTATCCGCGCCAAAGATGGAGCCGCTGCGGATGCTTTGGGGATCAATCGCAGGGAGTTTGAGCAAACCCCCGTAAACCGCGCCGAAAAGTGGGCCGACAAAACTATTGCCGCCAATAAAGGCCAGCTCCTCTCAGGCGTCCCTGATCCCACCCTGATGGCAGCCTATGTTATCAAGGGGTCCATCCTCCTGGCCCGTGGCATCCGGAACTTTGCCAAGTGGAGCAAAGCCATGCTCGATGAGTTTGGCGAAGCCATCCGCCCGCACCTCCAGCAAATCTTTGCCGACTCCCACGCCAACGACGGCCAGCCGATCACGGACATCCCCGCAGAGCCAGCCGCAGCCGAAAAACCCCGAAGCATCTTTGAAAAGTTCTTTGGCCATGACAAGCAAGTCACTGCCGCCGCCAAGGAGTTCGAAGCCCGCAACGCCGGCCGGGCCGCGCTGTCCACCTTGCTCTTTGATGGCATCGCTCCGGACCATCAGCCCGGCACCGCTTTTGAGGATACCATCGCCACCCTGACGCCGGAGCAACGGAACGCCCTGCATGACCGCGTGCTGGATAACCTCTTCCGCATGACTGGCGATGGGGCAGATGCCGACGCCTACGCCCGCGAGCTGAAAGCCCACCTGGAATCCGTGCCGGAACTTGCCGGCCAACGGAACATTTCCATGGCCGCGCTGCAATACACCAACCTGGTGACGGCCGCCGGCATCCTGTCAGGCGTGTATGGCCAGACATCCGCCTTCTCCACTATCATCCAGACGGACAATGACCAACTGAAATTCGGTTTGGATACCACCAGTGTCCTCCGGTCCGACTTGGGCCGCCTCCTGGGATCACAGTCCGGCATCGGTGGCCGCATCGCAGAATTCGCCAGCATCATTGCCAAGACCAACAAGGACGGACTGAAACGCATCGGACTGACGGATTCCCAGATTGACGCCCTCAGCAAAGCCGTTGCCAACAAAACCCTCACGGCCAACGAGATCGAGGAAATCTTTGCCGCTTCCACCACTTCCCCGAAGAATGCCAGCCTGATGGACACGGCCCTCGCCAGGCTGCAACGGCTGGTGGATGCGGCCGCCGCGCAGGTTAAACCGGGAGACCCGAAAACCAACACGTCCAGCAAAGATCAGACGTTGGATGAATATGCCGAAAACCTGGCGGATTCACTGCTGGCAGCCGCCAAGGAAAAGGTGCCGCCGAATGAGCGCCAGAAGCTCCGCAAAGCAGTTCTGGATTGGATCCGTGGCAATCAGCCTGAAGCTGCCCTCGCTGATATTCTGGGGACTTTCGGCATTTCAGGGGAGCCAGCAAATTCATTGGCAGCAGCCGCTGTGGAAAAGCGGGCCATGCTGGAAGCGGAGCGGGAGGCGCGTAAATCCCGAAAGCCGGAAAGCCTCGCAAAATCCATCCTCTCTGATAAAGTCGGCCCGCTGGTCGCCAAGCTCCCAGTAAACCAAATCGTCCGCGCCATGATGGCAGCGCCAGCGCACCACCGGAACTCTGCCGCATGGCGCGAGCTACAAATCAACCGCTGGCTAGCGGAGCAGGGCATTGACAGCGCCCTCGCCTCCCGCCTTGCCCGCAGCATGGATGAGATGGTGGCGGCCGTGATGGCGAATGTCATCTATCAGGAACAGGAGCGCTACATCACCGGCAAGAAGGGCGTAGGGGAGCAGGCCATTTCCAACCCGGAATTCGCCGCGAAGTATCAGGCCAATCCTGATGCCGTGCGGGAAGCGATCCGCAAAGGACTCCTGGACGATGGCGCACCGTGGCAGGCTTGGTTTTCCAGCGTCACTGGCATCCAGCCGCTGTCTCAACAGGTCATTGCCGACATCGCCCGGCTGGAAAGCGTGCTGTCCGGCGACAAGTATCTGCCATCGGAAAAGGGCATTGCCGCCGCCAAGCTCCGCGACCTGATGGACGCGCATTTTGGCAAGGACGCCAGCGGGTGGGAAATCCTTGCCTCAGGATATGACCAAAGCTCCCTCACCGGCGGCACCGTCATGGGAGTTCAGGTCAGCGCGCCGCTTGGGCGGCTGATCGGGAATGTCGGGATTGATCTAATTCTCAGTCTGAACTCTTCGCAGAAGATAACCGATGTCATGGAATCCTTGATGGCCTCCATAAATGTCTATGCCGCTGAACTGCCGCTGGCCTGGAAATATGATACCGCCGGGCACACCATTGGGAATGAGCAACACGAGCTGGCCAAAGTTGCCGTGCTTCGGCGCGATCTCGAAAAATATTTGGCCATCCTCAAGAATGACAACGCCTCCATGGCAGCGCGGGCAGCCGCTATCCCTCGTGTCCTTTATGCCGCACAGGATTTCTTCCGGCAAGCCATGAATGCCGCTGATGCCGCTTCCATGGCCGGCTTTCAGCGCTACTATGAAACCCGTGAAATCCGCAGCGCCATGCGCCGAAATGGAGTGACCAAGGAATTTATCCGGCAGAAGATGAATATGGATGGGTTCTACCGGGACAAGGTGGAATTGCAGGCGGATGCACTGGGCTACGATGGACCGTTGAAACGACGCTTCATCCAGGATGCGCTATGGGCACGGGAAAAGGATCTCTCACGGGCCGCCACTGATACGCCGGAAGAGCACGCTGCCCACCTGCGTAAACTTGCTATTGACTCGGCCTCGGAAGCTCAAAACCAGATCTTCATCGGTGAAAACAGAGATGCCCCAAGCATCAAGGATCCCGTGATGTGGGCGCTTGGCAATATCCAGCAGCTCGGACAGGCTGCTTTCAGGAAGGCTCGGGAGCGCACCGAATCAGACCCGTTGGCCGGAAGTATTGAACGCGTGGTTTACCGTTCGATTTTTGGCTTTGTGGGAATTCCTCTGAATGCCGCCATGGCAACGCTCTGGTATTCCCCCTTGGCCATTGTATCGTGGGTCAACTACTATAACAATAAATCATGGTATCCCAAGGGCAACCCCTACGCCCGCAGCCTGAACAGTGAGATGGCCGTGCGCCAGCGCATAAAGGAAACCATCGTCGGTAATACTTTGATCCTGCTTGGCATCGCCTTGGCGCAGGGCCTCGGGGGCGATGATGAGGACAAGTGGCAGGTGAATGGCTACGGCCCAGACCCAAAGAAATACCCGGAAGAGGCGAAGGCTTGGCGGCGGCGTCACACCTCTTTTGCCATGGAACGGATCGGCAAAGACGGAAAGACGGAAACCATCCCATTCAAAAAGGGGCCGCTGGAATACCTCACTGCTCCCCTCATGCTCCTTGCCGGGTCCAATGACGCCAGGCTCAATAGCAAGCTGGCCAAAGAGCCGGTGCCGGAAACCAGAGACCTCGTGATTGGTGCCATCCGCCAGCTTGGAATATCCTCGCTCACCACGGGGATGCAGAACGTCGCCGGTTTCCGTGAAACTTTGCAGAACATGGGGCAGAATAACGATTGGTCAGGCAAACAACTGGAAAGCAGCCTTGGGTTTATGGCGTCGCCAATCGTGCCCTACAGTGGAGCCCTGCGATGGATATCCACATGGGATCACCCTGAGCTATTGGAGCGGGGCTTTAAAAACAACCTGCCATTGGCCGTGTATTGGAATGAGGATGCGCGGCCAGCTTTGAACTCCTTTGGCCAGAATTTACGGCCGGCGCCTGAAATCACCGAGTCCATTTCCCGCCAGACTGCCGCCCTCCTCCCAGGCTACGCCCGCACCCTGACGCCGGATGATAACCGCCTCTATGCTTGGATGGAGCGCACCGGCAAGCAGCCAACGACCTACGCCCGGTCCACGTTGGAAACCCGCCTGCAGCAACCCGTCACCGACGCCCAATGGTGGGAATACACCAAGGCCAGCGGTCAGGTCCGCTACCAGCAAACGCTGGCCGCCATCGACGGCACCCTGCCTATTGAGCGCACCATCCCGCTTCGGGGCAAGGATATCAAACGTCCCGGCCCGATGAAGAAGGGGCTGGCCGACATCGATACCAGCGACAAAGCCGCGATGAAGCAGGCTGGCGAAATCCTCCAGGACATCGGGAAGGCCGCGCACATGGCCGGCTTGAAAGCCATCGGCATGGAAGAACCGGCGAAAGAGAAGCCAGCGAAGAAAAAAACGCCGGCGATTTATTGAAGCGCAATCGGAACAGCATGAGCGAAGTGGCTCACGGGATCATAGTCCACGACCCTGCTTTCAGGATGGCAGGCAATCCACTTTGGATTTGTCCGCTTTGTGAAAAGGCACCCAGGGCCAATTTTATCAAATGGCATGGCCCACCGGAACCCTTTCGGGAGACGGCAAAGAGGGTGAACCTGAACGTGGGAAGGGATGGCGCTCATATTGTTATTCTGGGTAAACTGTCCGCCGCTTTCCGCATCTCGGAATCGCCAACATGGGTGTAATGCTGTGACATCGCCGCGTCATCATGGCCGATGAAGTCCATGACCACTGATGCCGGGACGCCTGCCATCTTCATCCAACTCGTGGCCGTGTGGCGCAGGCTGTGAAAGGTCAGGGAATGTTGCGCCCGCTTGGCATCCCGCCCGATCCCGCGACCTTCCCGTCGGGGCACCGCGTCCGCCGCCCGGATCCCGGCTTTAACGAGGATTTCCCCAAATTGATTGGAAAGCCGGGCACTCATGCCCTTTCGCGTGATTACGCCGGCCGCCCGTGGGTGCACGTAGCTGGCCAGCGCCTCCCCATATTCTTCCACCCTGGCCGCCTGATCAGCCCGCCACCCTTCCACATGTTCCGCCAGCGGTGCCGCCATGGGAAGATTCTGAAACCGCCCCGTTTTCCGCGTCCGGAGGCTCACCTTGCGGCCAACGATGTCCACCTTGTCCCATTGCAGCATGGCGACGTCCGAAAGCCGCTGGCCTGTGTAGGCTCCCCATAGGATCATTGAGCGCCACTCCGCATCCGCCACCGCAAGCACGGCCTGCAGTTGCTCAATCGTGAATGGCTGGCGGGCCACCTTCGCCTCCAAGTCCTGCTTCAACGGCTTCACCCATTCCATGGGATTCTCCTCAATCAGCCGCTCCATCCGGGCCGCCTTCAGGATCATACCAAGGCAAGTCATCCGGTGATTCGTGGAATACGGCGACACCTTGCCGGCGAGAAAATCCCGGTATTCCATCAGCGTCTGGACCGTCTGGGAACTCAGCGGGGCATCCGCCCGGTCGCCAAGCCACTCCACCCACTTCCGCCCGGTCGCCTCATAGAACAGATACGTCGTCGGCTTCACCTGCTTCTCGTGCCGCTCCGTCCACCGCCGCACCCACGCCCGCACCGACATCACCGCCAGCGCCTTCCCCTGGGCTTCCATTAGGTCGCCGATGACAGCCGCCGCCTGCTTCACCGTCATATCACCGCCCGCCGCCCGCTCGAAGTTCGCCGCCATCGCCTGAGCCGCCTTCTCATTTGCCTTCACGGCCGTCAGCTTGGTAGACCGCTTCAACTGCCGGCCATTGGCGTCGGTGAACGTGGCAATCCAGAATGGGGAATCAGGGCGTTTAAGAATGTTGGCCATAAGAAGCGGGAATAAAACGGGAATGCACAAGCCGCGCATATACCGGCGCGAGCAGATGCGGCGAGAGAATGAGCGCTGAAATCGGGATCGGAGCGGGCGAGGTGGAAGGCGGCGAAGGATCCAATAGCAAGGACAAGGGCGCTGATGATGGTTTTCTCAATCCATGTATCAACCTCCAATCCGGCATCTCTGGCCGCCTTCTGGATACGGGCGTATTGTTCCACCGTGAAGCGCGGCTCAATTGGTTTTTCCTTATACATCAAATCCGCTATGATGGATTGCGACGGTTTGGGGATATTCCTTGCGCCGTTTGGGGAAAGCCATCCATCGACCGTGGATTTGCTGACACTGCATTTTTTGGCCAGCCATTGCCGGTCGTGACCGGAATCCTTGAGCCATTGTTTGATATTATCTGGGTTCATCGTGCTAAATTCTACGCTGAAATTTAGCACACTGCAAACTCTTTTTCCCGTAGTGCGAATTATTTTTCAGCATTTTGCAAATTGTGCTTGCGTTCGTTTCGCAAAGTGCTAAATCTTTTCCAACGCCAATTTATGGACATCACAATCACAATCACCCCATCGGCCACGTTGACGCCGGATCACCTGATTCAGGTTGAATCCAAAGCCGCGTCACTTGGGATCAAGTCGGACCAGTTTATCGTGAACGCGATTCTTGCCAAGCTGGATGAATCAGGTCCGCGCAAGCCGCTGAAAAAGTCGGCCAAAAAGAAAGTGAGGGCCGTAGCATGAGCGCCCCCCACTACGGCGACCTGCCGCAAGACCCGCAGGATGCTGCAATGGATGCCAGCATTGATGCCGCCGACGCTGCCGCTTGGTATGACAATGGGACGCCGCTCACCACAAAGCAGGCTGCCGCCCTTCTGGAAACCGCCATGAATACCCAGCCTATCACCGAGAAAATGATTTCCGTTTTCTGTTCCGGTGAAGGTCGATATCAGCTCTCCCGTCCATTCAATCAGGATGGATTCACCTGGGCAACCGATGGCCGGATCATGGTCCGGGTGCCGCAGATCGAAGGCTTTGCCGGATATGACATCATCAAGCCGCCTCAGGATGTGAAGAAGATTTTTAACCCGGTGCTGCCCGGTGAATTCATCAGCCTTCCTAAATGCCCGGATGAAAGGACCGTGACCTGCGGCGACTGCGATGGAACTGGACGCTGTGCTTGCCCGCATTGCGAGCAAGACATGGAATGCAGTGAATGCGAGGGCGGAGGAAAAAAGCTCGACGGCCGCACAATCGAGGTCTTTGACGGAAAAGGCATCAGGGCTTGCCACCTTGTGGCCATCAAGTCTCTGCCGAACCCGATGATTGCCTTGTCGAAATGCGGGAAATACATCTGCTTCCAATTCGGTGGCGGGGATGGAATTGCGGCAGTTGTTGAGCCGAATACACCCTACGGATTCTCCAACAAATGGGCACCGGCGAAATCCGATAGCAAGGAGGCCGCATGAGCATTGTCATCCTCCTCCTTATTGTTGCTGCATTTGTCATGCTGCTTTTCAGCGGGTCCGAAAAGTTGACTAAGGAACCGTCAGAATTTCCAAGCCGCTGCCAGCTTGTTTCTGTTTTTGACATCGAACGTCCTCACGATGGGACATCAGAGGAGGCCCTCAAAATGCAGTATCTGGAAGCTGAAACCACCCTGGTGGAAGCACACGATGCGCAGCTTACGGACAGCATCCGCCGGAGCATGGCGGGATGCCTGATACAGGGATGGCCGGTCGATGTAGCCATCGCACAAAGCTGTTACTCTTTTTCAACGGGCGTCTGCAAATGCCCAACATGCAAGTCCCTTGTGGAAGCACGTCAATGAGCACTGTTCACGAAACATGGATCAAGCTGCCGCCCGCCCGCCGTGGTGCCAAGTGCCCAGTATCCGGATGGAGCCGGCGCAAGATCCAGCAACTCATCTACGGAATCCCACAGCGCGGAATTCCAGCCAAGGTCCGCTACAAACATGTTCCAGATCAGGGCCGTGGAGATCAGGGGATCACCTATGTTCACGTTCCAAGCCTGATGGCTCACATGATCGGCGAGCCGGAGATGGATGATGGCAAGCTGGCATCCCTCCGCACCCTCGCACAATCGCCGGCATTCTGCCAAGCCGCCTTTAATACCATTCTCAAGCTTTCCCAGGACCGCGCCGGCCTGACCTGCATGGAAGCCCTCACTTATATTTTTACCAACGCCAACCATGAACTTCGAAATGATCTTCGGCCTGATTCTAATCCTCTTTGCCATCCTGTTTCTGGCATTTTTCGCGGCATTCGAAATGAACTGGAAGCGGTTGCGCCGGATGCGCCGCCAGCAAGCCGCACGCCATGATGATTTCATGCAGTCCATTCAATAACTTTCCCTACCGGGCAAACCCAAAAACACCAAACACCAAGCAATACCATGATCCTCGAAAGCAAAACCAAATTCGCCCCGCACCCTGAAACCGATGGCCCAATCCGCGCTGTCGTGGTCGATGTGACAGACCCGAAAAAGACGGTAACCAAGTTTGGCGAAAAGGAAAAATTCGCCATCGTCTATGAAACCGAGTTGAAGCGGGAAGATGGATCACCCTGGACGCATTGGGCACACGGCTACACGCCATCCCTCAACGAAAAAGCCACGCTGCGGAAAGACATCGTGAAGATTACTGGTGAAGCGCCAGGGGAGAAGTTCGACACCGAAAGTCTGATTGGGAAACCAGTGAAGCTCATCATCGAGCACAAGACCACGGATGATGAAACCTACGCCAATATCACCTATCTGAAACAGGATGTCGCTCCCGACGCCCTCAAGCCATCCGGCAAATACATCCGCCAGCGGGACAAAAAGAAGGATGATGCCAACAACACCGGGGCAGCCTACAACAGGACCGATGTTCCAGAACAGCCCAAAGGCTGGCAGCAAACCAAGGTCCATGTGGGCAAGTTCGCCGGGCAGGAACTGGAGAATCTTGATGAAAGCGCACTCAAGGCCCTGATTGAGCATTGGATTCCCAGCACGCAGGCCGCCGGCTACAAGATCACCGCCGATGACAAGCGCCTGCTTGCCGCGCTGGATGAGGTGCAAAAGTTGCTGGCAGCCGCGGGAGGTGTGCCGGTTGAGGCGAAGTTTTAGAAAGTTTGGATGCGGCGGCGTTGACGTTGAAACGCAGTTAGCCATGAAGGACGATCCGGATGGATGATAGTTACTCCCAGCCGCTTCGGGTGGCAACTCAATTGAAATCCTTCAATAATCAATAGCCGGTTAAATTCCGGCCCGCATCCACCCAATCGGACCCTGAATTCCTACCAGATATGAGGCCCTTCGCGCAGGGCCAGCCGGGCACGCAACCCAAAAGTAGCTAAGGAATGACACAGGGGAAAGAATCCCTGAAACACCGGAAACCCCAAAACGCAGCACCCGGCTGCGGACGCAACAACGGCAGCGTGATACCAGCACCGCCGGCGACCGGGTAAACTTTCACCACTATCAAAGATCGAATTATGTCCAATGCATTTGTTTACGACATCGAAACCGTCCCGCTCTCGGAAGCGCGGCTTGCCTTGGTGGAACCTGAGCATAAGGCACCAGGCAACCTCAAGGATCCTGAAAAGATCGCCGCCGCCATTGCGGAGAAGGCCAAGGAGTGGCGCGAAAAAGCCGCGCTGTCGCCAATCACTGGGCGCGTGGCGATGGTGGGAGCCAAGATAGATGAATCAGAAATATTGCACCTCGCTTTTGCAGATGCCGATGATGACGAATTAGACCTGCAGGAAGGAGTTATGCTGATGCGGTTATGGAAGTGCGCCAAGTCATCCATGATGGATGGCAAGATCCTCGTCTCATGGAATGGCCACGGCTTCGACATCCCATTCCTCATCAAGCGGAGCTGGGCGCTCAAGGTCACCATCCCGCCCGAGATCGACATCCGCAACAAGTGGGGGATGCAGCCGCCGTGGATTGACCTGATGCGGGAATGGCAATGCGGCGACAAGACCGCCGGCTACACCAGCCTGAATACTGCCGCTGGATTTTTGGGGCTTGGACAGAAGGCGGGCGATTGCCTGCAGCTCCGTCACCAATTGGAACACGATCCGGAAACGGCCGTAGCCTACCTGAAACAGGATTTGGCGCTGACGGAAGGAATCGGACGCAGGATGGGAATCATTACCGGGTAAACAATATGGCCACTCTCAAAGAAATCATGGCGGCTAAAGCTGCCAGCCCACCACTGCCCGCGCCGGCAAAGGTGCCAGTCCCGCCGCCTGAGGCATTCGCCACGCCGGTGCGCCCTGGATATCTGGGCCGGCAGGATGGCACCGAACCAATCCCGATGGAGTGGCCAATTGATGAATCAGATTTCGCCACCGGCAAGGACCTGATTGTTGTCCAGAACCAGCACCTCGAATCCTACCTCGCACTGAAATTGCCTAGCGGGAAAGTAAAATATTTGATGGGGCCAATGCAAACCTTGAACCTTCCATTCTGATGAACCTCGACGCCGAACAACAAGCCGCTGTGGACCTGCTGCAATCCGGGAAAAATGTCTTTTTGACAGGGAGCGCCGGCACTGGAAAAAGCACGGTCACGACCGCCTTTGTCGCCAGCGCTTTCCGGCGGGTGGACATCGCCGCGACAACGGGGATTGCCAGTATCAACCTGCGGGACAAGTTCGCCAGCGAATCAGGCGGGCGGAACCTCAATGTAAGCACGGTCTATCGCTTTGCTGGCATGGGGCTTGGACCGAAGCCCGGCCAGGGCAATCAGGAATTCTGGGACTGGTGGCGAGCACCGATGAGCAAGAGCAAGCTGAATGCCGTCCGGCGCATCAAGGCCGCCGAGTGTTTGGTTATTGATGAGATCAGCATGTATCCTGGGCGCTTGCTGTCCTATCTTGATTTCCATTGCCGGAAGATCCGGGAAACCGATGCTCCATTCGGCGGAATTCAGGTCGTCTGCGTGGGGGATTTTCTCCAACTCCCGCCTGTGGATAAAGACGGGGTCGGCTATGATTGGGCGTTCCTGTCGCCGACATGGCAGCAAGCCGACTTTGTGCCGGCTGTCCTCAAGACCGTCCACCGCCAGGACGAGCGGGAATTCGTGGACCTCTTGAACGGATTCCGCACCGGGAACCTGACGCCGGCCAGCATCGCCACCATGACCCGGCGCGTCAGCCTGTTTGCCAGCGCCAAAATCCCACGCCTCTACACGCACAATGCGTCCGTGGATAAGTGGAACAAGAGCCAACTGGAAAGCCTGCCGGGCGAGACGGAATGCTTCAAGGCCATCATCACCGGCGACATCGAAAGCCAGCGGGAATGGCTCATCAAAAACCTGGTGACGCCATTCAATCTGGAACTCCGAATCGGCGCCCGCGTCATGATCACCGCCAACCTGACAATTGAAGGTGAGCTTGTGGCCAGCAATGGCACCATGGGAACGCTAACCGGGTATATCAAAGATGACAACAAGGTGACCGTGGAAACCGATGACGGCCGGATTCTGACCATGGGCCGCTGGATGTGGGACTTTGACCCGCAGGATGCCGACAGCGCGAAGTTCTACCAATACCCGCTGCGGCTGGCCTGGGCATCCACCATCCACAAGGCGCAGGGCCTGACGCTCAAAGAGGCATGGATCGACATCCGCGCCGCCCGTGAGCCGGGGCAGGCCTACGTCGCCCTGTCCCGCGTCCGGTCGCTGGCTGGCCTGCATCTGAAAGCGGTGCCGACCGGAATCTTCACCAGCCCCGCCGCTGTGGCCTTCCATGAGCGGCTGGCTTCCACCTCAATCCCAACGGCCGCCAATGCGTGCCTTTACTAACCTTATGAATCAACGCCAGAAATCAATCGACCATAATCAAGCACCTCCATGTCACAAGAACCAACCATCATCCTCCGGCTTGAAGCCGAAAACATCAAACGCCTCAAGGCCATTCGCGTGGATCCAACGTCCCGCGTCGTCCGCATCGGTGGGCGCAATGGCCAAGGCAAGACCAGCCTGCTCGACTGCATCGCCATGGCGCTTTGCGGCAAAGGGGCCGCGCCATCAAAGCCGGTGCGCGACGGTGCCCGGAGTGGCCAGATTATCCTGGAAACCAGTGAACTCACTGTCACCCGGAAATTTATTGCCGGTGGCGGAACCTCGCTGGAAGTCACTAATAAGGAGGGCGCGAAGTTCGCCGGGCCGCAAGGCGTGCTGGACAAGCTGACAACCAGCCTTGCCTTTGATCCGCTGGCCTTCACCCGCGCTGACAAGAAGGCGCAATTCAAGCAACTGCAGAAACTATTGGGAATCGATACGGAATCCATCGACCTTGAAAAAAAAGCGGTATTTGAGAAGCGGACCAACAAGAACCGGCAGGTGGAGGATGCCCGCGCCGTCATTAAAGGGCTGCCCATGACCGGCCCAGAGCGCGTGGACGTGGCAGAACTGGTGGACGAATTGAGCCGGGCGGAGCAGATCAATAACGGGGTGGCGGAGCTGGAGCGGGAGGCGATGGAGGCGGACAATCAGCATCAAGTCGCAAACGATTGCCTCACACGGGCTATTGCCGAGGTGACGCGATTGGAAAGTCTGATGATTGCAGCGAAATCGGAAGTGCAGCGCTGCGACCGCTTGGTTGACCTTGCCAAAAACAACGCCCTGACCACTCAGGAACGCGCCGCCCGCGCTGAACGGGTAGACACCGCCGCCATCAAGGCCCGCATCGGTGCCGCTCAGGAAACCAATGCCGCCGCCGCCGCCGTGGAAGAACGCCGGCGCAAATCTGAGGAACTGGCCGTGCTGGAAGATGACGCCGCCAATATGACAAAGCACCTGCAGGAACTGGAAGCCAAGCGCGCCGCCCTCCTGTCCGACTGCAAGATGCCGGTCCCTGGGATTGGATTCGACACGGACGGAGTGACGCTGAATGGCCTGCCGCTGGAGCAGGCGAGCGCCGCCGAACAGCTTAAGCTCGGCGTGGCCGTAGCGTGCGCCATGAACCCATCGCTCAAAGTGATGCTCATCCGCGACGGCAGCCTTCTGGATGATGACAGCATGGCGATGATTGAGCAAATGGCCGAAGCTCATCAGGCGCAAATCTGGATAGAGCGGGTGGGCAATGATGGGAAATGCACCGTGGTGATTGAAGATGGGGAGGCTTCCAATCAGACCGGGGAGGGGCCATGCCAGCCGCCGCCGGAAAAGGCGACCGGTGTTCCGGTGGTCGATGTGACGCTAAAACCTCAACCGGAGGAATGCCTTTACTAGCCATGAAAGAATACCTGGCCGGGCCGTCGCCCTCTGAAATCGACCGGAACAATTACATTTCCGTGATGGCATCTGCCCGCGATGAGGCTGCCAAAAAAGCCCGAATCCTCAATGCTCCTACAAATCGCGGAATTTTGTTTATCCGGGCCGATGGCGAAGACTCGGAACATGAAGTCACTCCAGTAAATCACCGCGAAATCGAACGTCAAAAGAAACTTGAACAGGAAGGAAACCTATCATGAACCCAACTCTGCAACAAAAGCAGGCGGCTTACCTCGCCTTCCTGCAAACCAAAATCCCACACGCGGAGCTGGCCGGCATTGAACCGCCCTGCCTGCCCCATGGCAACCTGAAACCCCATCAGGTGGACATTTGCCAATGGGCCATCCGAGGCGGCCGGCGTGCTGTCTTTGCGCAATTCGGTCTGGGGAAATCCCGCATCAACCTGCAACTGGCCGCATGGGTGATTCACCACTGCGCCAGCATGGGGAAAACCGGACTGGCCGGGAAGTTCCTCATCGTGGCACCGCTGGGCGTCCGGCACCAGTTCACCCTGGAGGATGGGCCGGCCATGGGATTGATGGTTGCCTATGTGACCTGCCGGGCGGAAGCTGAGGCGTCCCCGTGCTCGATCCTCATCACCAATTATGAGCGGGTGCGCGATGGTGATTTGGATCCGGCCCTGTTCGCCGGCGCCAGCCTGGATGAGGCGAGCGTTCTCAGATCCTATGGCAGCAAGACCTATCAGGAATTTTTGCCAAAATTCACCGGCGTTCCGTTTCGCTTCATCTTCACCGCGACACCATCGCCGAACCGCTACAAGGAGCTGATTCACTATGCTGGATTCCTGGGAGTGATGGACACAGGCGAGGCTTTGACGCGGTTCTTTGCCCGCGATTCCAGCGAAGCCAACAACCTGACGCTCTATCCACATATGGAAGACGTGTTCTGGAATTGGATGATGACCTGGGCAGTGTTCATCCAGTCGCCGTCTGACCTCGGGTATGATGCCACCGGCTACGTGCTGCCGCCTGTAACGGTCCACTGGCACCGGCTGGAGATCGACCACACGGCGCAATGGACGGTAGACGGAAAACACATGGACGGTTGGGGACAGGGGCAGCTTTTTGTTGACCCATCCGCCGGGCTGAAAGAGGCCGCCGCCGTGAAACGGGATTCCATCGACCTGCGCCTTGCCAAGGTGATGGAACTCATCGGCGCCGAGCCTGATGAGCATTGGCTGGTCTGGCACGACCTTGAAAACGAGCGCCGCGAGATCGAAAAGCACATCCCGGAAGCGGTGACCGTGTGGGGCAGTATGAATCTGGAGGTGAGGGAACAGCGCATCCAGGACTTTTCCCACGGGAAGATTCAAATCCTCGCCACCAAGCCAAGCCTTGCAGGATCAGGCTGCAATTTCCAGCACCATTGCGCCCGCGCCATCTTCATGGGGATTGGTTATAAGTTCAACGACATCATTCAGGCTTATCACCGGATCGTGCGCTTTTTGCAGGGCCGTCAGGTGGAGATTCATTTCATTCATCTGGACACGGAGGATTTGATCAGGGCAGAACTGGAAGCCAAGTGGCGACGGCATGATGAGATGGTCAAGAAAATGACCGCGCTCCTGCGGAAATACAAGCTGGTCCCTGATCCTGCTGACATTTTGCAACGGGCCATCGGCGTAGTGCGGGAAGAAAGGAGGGCGGCATGACCTCATCCGCTGAAACTGCCGTCCTCTATGGCGGTCTGCATTGCGGAGAATCCGTTGAACTCCGTCGTCGCAATGGCCTGTCGCCCGTCAGTATCCGCCTGCTGCGCAGCACCTACGAATCCACGCCGCACCGCGATTCCATGGGTCGCCCAATCTACGCCCTGACCGGCACCGAAAAAAGCCTCAACCTCAAAAAGAAAACGAAATGAACCAACCTCCTCCAACCACATTTACTGAAACTGCCGCCGCCGGCCCGCGCTGGCGCATGGTCCACAATGATACCACCGTCGAACTGATGGACTGGCCAGATAACTGCGTGGACATGATATGCACGTCCATTCCGTTCGGCACGCAGTATGAATACTCCCCGTCGCTGAATGACCTTGGCCACAATGAGGACAATGCTCATTTCTGGAAGCAGATGGACTTCATGATTCCGGAACTGCTCCGGGTGTTGCGGCCGGGGCGGATTGCTGCCATCCATGTGAAGGACCGCATCCGCTTTGGCAACGTGACTGGCCTGGGCTTCCCGACCGTGGAGCCGTTCAGTGATGAATGCACGGCGGCTTTCAAAAAGCATGGCTTCCACCTGATTGGGCGCGTGACCATTGACACGGATGTTGTCAGGGAAAACGCACAAACCTACCGGCTGACCTGGAAGGAGATGGTCAAGGACGGAACCAAGATGGGATGCGGCACCTGCGAGTATGTGATCCTCCTGCGGAAAGCACAGACGGACATTTCGCGGGGGTATGCTGACGCACCTGTTGTGAAGGATGATGACCGGATGGCAGGCGATTACACGCTGGCCCACTGGCAGATTGATGCGGCCGGATTCTGGCGCTCCTCCGGGGACCGCCTGCCTCCTGTCGAGGTGCTCAACGGGATGCCCCTGGCGGACGTGCGGCGCATGTGGCGCGACTATGCCGGCAATGGCGTCTATGACCTGCCGGAGCATGAGGCTGTTTGCCAGGCGATGCTGGACAAGGGCACCCTGCCCACCGGCTGGATGCTCTTTGCCCCGGTGGCCCGTCATCCATTCATCTGGAGCGACATTGAGCGCATCCGGACATTGAACACCGAACAGTCCCGCCGCGCCGAACAGGCTCACGTCTGTCCGCTCCAGCTTGATGTTATCGAACGCCTGATCCGCCGCTACACCAACAAGGGCGAAATCGTGTTTGATCCATTTGCGGGGATTGGAAGCGTTCCCTATCAGGCCCTGCGCATGGAACGGTCCGGCTGGGGATGCGAGCTGAATCACGATTACTGGCGCATGGCCGTTGGCTACTGCGAACGCGCCGCCGCCAATGACATGGTTCCGACCTTGTTTGATTTGGCGGACTACACCCTGGACGAAGAAGCTGCTTAACTCTATCAATATTATGTCATTCAAACCAATCGAAGTTGTCACCCGCCGCTGCAATACGGCACCCCTGCGGTATCGCGTCCGGGTGGACCGTGGCGTTGCCCGGCTTTACCTCGCGCTCCAAGCGAGCCTTGCCGATCAGGTCAAGGCCAGCGTGGCCGCGTGGCGCCTGGACATTGACGAGGAGGGCGGCCGTGGAAGGCTGGCTGGCCTGGTCCAGGACGATGGCGGTCCAGCCACCCGGCAGGGCACGGAAAAATCCGGCACCACCCTGATGAGCTGGGCGCTGGCGGACCGCCCCATGGCGCGGTTCCCAAAATTGGAAGGTGGCTTTGCCGCGCTGGAAGGCGTGACCGTCACCAGCATCGGGATTGAATTTGACCTGCCGGGCAAGGCGGATGGAAAGGCGGGGAAATGAGTGAGGAAATGCTATCTATTCCGCGTTCATCCGTTGCCGCCGCCGGTCGCGCACTGAAATTTATGATTGATGAGTTAAAGGCCAAACTCCGCGAAGAAAAATCAGAAACGCCATATAAATCCCTGATCGAAACCGAGATCATGGAAATGATGGACGCCAACAAGGCGATGTTTTCAGCGCTACCAGGTATAACTAGAGTCGAAGCAAGCGCCGACCTCAAAGAACTCCAAGCCCGCCTGATTGAGCGCACGGAACAAAGCATGGCGACGTCGCTGCGGGATGCGGAAACGATCCGGAGGCTGAAAGCTGCGGATGCCAGAGGATGGCACCCGATGGAAACCGCGCCGCGTAAGGAGAAGGTTATATTTTGGATCATTCCAAAGCCTCCGGAGGAATGCAATGTGGACTCAAATGGACAGCCTATCACGTCATGGAACAGTCCACGTTTCATGTTCTGCGAATACGGGTGCTGGCCAAGCGTGGACAAAGCCGTCGCCTGGATGGAGCCGCCGTCCGGGCCATCGCCGATCCCTGTTTAATGCAACCCGTTTGCGTTTTGCCTCATTCCCTGCCCTGATTCCCCGCGCTCCATCCTCCTCCCTGTGTCTGCTGAATTCTCCCTTCATGTTGCCGATTGCGGCTATCGCGTCACCGGACAGGTGATGATCGACGGCCATTTCCACCGGACCAATTGGAAGCCCGGCACCGGGAAAGGGGACGCCACCTGGTATATCGGTTTTGAACATGACGGATTCACCATCATCTCATGGGGCGACTGGCGGGATGACTTCCGGGAAGTGTGGACATCGCGGGGCGGGGCACGCATGAGCCAGTCCGAGCGGGCGATGATGAAGGCCGATTTGGAAAAGGCGCGGGCTGAAACCGAGCGCACCCGGCAGAAGATGGCAGCATGGGCCGTGCTCTTTGCGGACTACATCTGGGCGGACTCGCAACTGGACCCGCCGGCATCCCACCCTTACCTCGCCAAAAAAAGGATCACGGGCGACTACCTGCGCTGGCGGAATTTTGAGGGGAAGGTGGAACTCCTGGTGCCACTGCGGGACGCTACCGCCAGCCTGCGGAATCTACAGCGCATCAGCGAGGATGGCACCAAACGCTTTGTGAAGAACGGCCCGGTGAGCGGGCTCTGGTGGAGATCCGGGGTCAGGCCGGATGCAGAATTCACCGGCGACCTGGCCGTGGTGGAAGGTGTGGCGACGGCGGAAACGGTGCGGGCCTTGAGCGGACTGACAACCTTTGCTGCGATCACGGCCGGAAACCTGCCAGCCGTTGTGAAGTGGATGCGCGGGAAGTGGCCCGCCGCCAGAATCCTGATAGGAGCGGATGACGATCGATGGGAAAAGGACGGCACGCCCCGTCCGGCGGAAAAGAACATCGGGCGGAAGAAGGCGGGCGAGGCTGCGGAGGGCACTCGGTCCCTGATCATTTTGCCGGTGTGGAATAATCTGCAGGACCGGGGCACGGACTGGAACGACCTGGCGGAGTCGGAAGGGCTGGAGGAAGCACGGGCGAAGTGGAATGCCGCCGTGACGGTGGCCACGCTGGACCGGCAGTTGCTTGGCATGAGCGACGCAGAGTATGCAGCCAAGAGGGGTGCGCTGCAGTCCGCCTACCGGAACGCAGGGGCGGGAGCGCTCGGAAGCAGGGAGCTGGACCGGAGGCGGCGGGAAGGCAGGGGGCAAAGCGGGGATGAAGCCCGCGCAGATCCTGACCGCCCACCCATCATGGACCTCATGGAGATTGTGGACGAATATGAGCTTTGGCATGACCAGCTCGGAACGGCCTACTGCACCATGCAAAACCGGGGAGTTTGGATGAACGCACAGGTGGAAGGACAACTTTTCGATGACTGGTTGAGGGCGGAATACGAGGACAGGACCGCAAATTCCATACCGCTTATTCCACAGGTCACAAAAACGATGGCAACCCATGCCGCCGCAAAAGCGAGAACAAGCGGGCCACGCTATCATAGTTTTTACCGTCTTGGAAAATGCGACAAATACCGATGGCTGGACCTTGGCCGGAGCGACTGGCACTGTGTCCGGTGGAACGCGGACGGGTGGGAAATAGTTGATGCTGCTGGCGTTAAGTTTTTCCGGGGAGAGGATGACGCCTCCATGCCGTTTCCTGCGCGGAATCCAGAATTAAATGGGCTGGATCCGCTGTGGGAGATCATCAACACGCCGGAAGAAAATTGGCCGTTACTGGCGGGCTTCCTCCTGGGGGCACTGAAAGCGGATACGCCCTGTTTTGGAATGAATATCCACGGGGAACAAGGCAGCGCAAAATCCGTGGCTACTGAATTGATACGGTCCATCATTGATCCCACACCCACACCCTTCCAGCGGCTCAACGACGTGAAGCCGGAGGACCTGGGAACCACCTGTGTCACCCAATGGATCCCATGCTTTGATAACATTTCCCACATCGAGCCGGAAATGCAGGACACAATGTGCTCTATGACGACCGGATTCGGCTTCAAAATGCGCAAACTCTACACCAACGGAAGCGTGGTCAGTTGTTGGGTGCGGCGGCCGTGGATTGTGAATAGTATCCCAATCGTGTGCAGCCGGAATGACTTGGCGGAGCGTTCAATTCCACTTCACCTGAACGTCATCGACAAGGCCAACCGGAAGACAGAGGATGAAGTGCGGGGTAAATTCAAGTTGATCCAGCCTCACTTGTTGGCCGTTTTGCTGGATGCTGCCGTGGAAGCAGAAAGACACCTGGAAGCGGCTGGGATTGCCATCAAAAAGGCGGGAATGTCCCACCGCATGGCCGATGCGCTGCAATGGATCACGGCCGGCGAGGACGCCCTTGGCTTTGCTGGTGGCACCTTCCTTTCCCGGCTGGACGCCCTACAGGAGGAATCCGGGGTTGAGGCGCTGGAAGGCACCCCCATGATGGAAACCATCGAAGCCCTGCTAAATGAGGGGAATAGCCGGGGTGAATGGGCGGGAACGGCAGGGCAAATTCTAGCCAAGCTGGAAGATTTTTCCCCCGCAAAGGGCCGTCCAAAATATTTGCCCCACGATGACA
>RFSU01000170.1 GCA_009923795.1 Sphingomonadaceae bacterium | reverse complement strand
TGCGGGCGAAGAGATTCTGCCGGGCTTGCTCCCTTCCCGCTGGAAGGACCAATATTCAAACGCGTCTGCATCGCCCTGCACACCCTCAAATCCGCCCTGTTCGGCAATGAACGCCAACAGCCCCAATTGCAGCGCAAATCCTTCCGCCACCTGACGATCCGTTGGTGCCTTTCCCGTCTTATAATCGACAATGCCAAGCCCCGTTTCTGTGCGGTCGACCCGGTCTGCTCGACCATGCACCAAAATGCCGTCGCAAGTGGCTTCGCCCGATATTTCGCTCGCAAGGGGTGTTCGGCCTTTGGCCTGCTGCTCTGCCACCTGCTGCTCAATCCATTCTGAGGCTTCAATCAGGCGCGGCAACCAGAGCGTGCGGACGACCGGATGCACCCCCGCCCCATCGAGCGCATGGCGCATCCGCTCTACCAAATGGCCGGCCGCATAGCGATCCTGCTTTGCCCAACTATCGAGCACAGCATGGATCAGCGTGCCCTTCCAAGCCGGGCCCGGTTCTGCATCAACGGGATCAAGCGGCGAGAGCTTCAGGATGGTCTTGGCATAAAAGGCATAAGGGTCGGCTGCGAGGCGATCGACATCGGTCACCGAAATCTTCTTTGGCCGAAGATCAGCCGCAGGCACAGGCTCTGGCCGGGACGCGCGGTTTGGCAGGCCCTTGCCAGCATCCAGCGCGCGGGCGAGCAGATCATAGCGCAGCGGCGGCTCGATCAGCCCACCTGCCATGGTTTCCAGCCGGAGCCAGAAACGCGACGCATTGGTCGGCCCGCTTATGTCGCGCTTGGCCCGGGTCAGCAAAATGCGCGGCGCACCCAAGGCCCCCGCCAGATCATGGGCAGAAAGGCCAATGCGCCGTTCCAAACTCGGCAAGCCCAAGGCCCGCCGCACGGGGGGTGCAAGCCAGGGATCGGGCGAGGGCAGCGCAGGCCAGACGCCTTCATTCAGCCCGCCCAGGATCATCAAATCGGCAGATTGCAGCCGCGCCTCCAGCACACCCCAGATGAACACGCGCGGATGGCCACCCCGTGCTGGGCGGCTGGTCACGCCATCAATCAACTGGCGGATGAGCAAGGGCAGGCTGGCAATATGGACCGTAGCAGGCCCGTCGCCAGACGCGCCTTCCAGCCCCGTGAACAAATCGGCCAGCGCGCGCCCGTCCTCCCCCGCCCAGACGGCGTCTCCCGCCAACGCCTCAAGAGCGGTGCGCAAAGCAGCTAATAATTGGGCCAAATCCGCCTTGCCCGTAAAGGCGCTTTCAATCGGCTCGAGCAAGGGGCGCATCTTCTCCCACGCCTCCAGTGCCGTGGCGCGGTTCGTTGCCGTACGAGCCTCCCCGTCGCGCAGAAAAGCCGTGACGCCGGACAGGCCGGGCGCAGGGCGTGGCCCCCGCAGCGCCCTGTCCAACGCGCGCGCATCATCCAGCCAGTCCAGACGATCCCGTCCGCCCGCCACCAACGGATGCTTCAAGAGCGCCAAGAGCGGCACCGGCGAGAATTGCTCCACCGCCGCGGTCACAAGCGTCAACAGCAACATGCCCGGCGGCGTGGTGGACAAGGGCCGACCTGCTGAATCATCCGCCTCAATGCCCCAGCGGCGCAAATGGGCCGAGACGCGGCGCGCCAGCATCCGGTCTGGCGTCACCAGCGCAACCGTGCCGTCTGATCCAAGGGCGTGCCTGATGGTCAGTGCAATGGCCTGCGCTTCATCGGCAGGCGTCGCCACCTCAATTGCATGAACGCCCGACAGTTGCTTTTCAGATGCTTTGAGGTCCACCCATTTATCGGTGAAGCGGGCCGGGGCCAGCGCGTTGGAAATGGCGCGAGATCGCGCCGGGGCCGCATCCGTATCGCTGCCATAGCGCCAGTGCCGCACCTCCGCCCGCGCAACGCCCATCCGGTCGAGAATTTGGCGGAGGTGAAATTGCGGGTGCGTTTCAATTGGGGGCTGGCCGCCCTCCCCGCCAATCGCGTCCCATTCGGCATCGGGCATATGGTGGTCAACGCCCGCCAGCACGACCTGCCCCTTGGGCATAAACGCAACGGTCTTTAGCAAAGTCGTGACAGCTGGGGCCCCCGTGCTGACGCCTGCTGCAATCACAAAGCCCGGCGGCGGCGCTGTGCGCCAACGATCAGCCACCCGGTGGAGCAGGCGATTGCGCCGGTCCGCCAGATCAATCACGCCGCGCTTTTCCAATTCGGCAGGCCATAAACGCAGAACCAGGGTCAAAAGCTCCAGCGCCTGTTCCCAATGCTCTGACAGGCCTTCGGCAAGCTCAACCGAGCGCAACGCCTTGACCGTCTTTTCCTCGATCAAAAGCTGATCGAGCACATGGCCCAAATCAGCGGCCAGCCGCATCGCCTCTGCCGCGTCCATGCCGCGCTGATCCTGTAAGAGGCGCGCAAAGATGAGTTGGCGGCGCAGCGGATCAATGGCGGGGGGCAAGGGCGCGCCCTCCAGCGGATCGAGCGCGGGGCCCGTCCGGTCATCCAATTCCGGATCGCCAATCGGCACCAGCCGGGGCATGAGCAGCCCGGCCTCTGCCCGGCGAACAAAGGCCAAAGCAATAGCCTGACCCGCCCGGTTATTGGGCACAAGGATGATCCCGCGCGCCAGCGCCAGCGGATCACCGCCATGCTGCGCTAAAATGCCGGAAACAAGGGCATCTGCAAAGGCCCTATGGGGCGGAATGGTATAGACGGCCGGATCGCGCCGATCAGCCATGGGCGAGAACCGCCTCTGTCGCCGCAATGGCAGCTGGCGTGCCGACATCAAACCAGAGGCCGTCATGCACGGCCCCGAAACACCGGCCCGCCTCTATGGCGCGCGACCAGAAGATATTGGTCGAAAACGGCCCGTCAGGCGCATCGGTCAACAGCCGCTGCGACATCATCTGAATGCCCGTGAACACATAAGGCGCACTGTCATCTGATCCCCGCCGCGCCAACCGCCCCGCCGGGTCGATGCGAAAATCACCCGCGCCATTGTGATTATGGGCCTTCTCTCGCGGGATCAGCAGCAGCAGCGCATCCATGTGCACATCATCCCAAAGACCCGCCATCAGCTGAAAGGTCTCCGCACTGCCATCCGTCCAGATATTGTCGCTGTTGATGCACAGGAACGGATCGGCATCGATCAGGTGCTTGGCGTGCATCAGCCCGCCCCCCGTTTCGAGCAGCACCGCCCGCTCATCAGAAACCGCGATTTCAAGGCCCGACACACGGGCCTTCACATGCGCCTCAACCGCATCGGCAAGATAATGGACGTTGACCACCGCCTTTTCGACGCCGGCCGCCTCCAGCCGATCAAGGCAATGATCGAGCAATGGCTTCCCCGCGACCGGGATCAAGGGCTTGGGCAGCGTGTCGGTCAGTGGGCGCATGCGCGTGCCAAGGCCTGCGGCCATCACCATCGCGGTGCGCGGTGGGGTGGCCAGCCGCGTCATGTTCTGGGGACCGCCCAATAAGCCGCCCGCTTATCGACAGGCACATGGGCATCAAACCAGGCCCGGACCGGGGCGAGCGCAGGGTGCGCCAAATTCCGTTCCAACAGCCCCCACATGCGGGGTTGAAACTGCGTATAATGCGGCTTTCCATCGCGCTTCCACAGGCGGATGAACACACCCAAAATGCGCGTGTTGCGCTGCGCGCCCAGCGCCCAATAGGCCTGCTCAAAGTCAGCACCCTTGCCCGTTTCTGCCTGATACCGGGCCAGTTCGCGCGCCTCGACCTCTGGCGACACATCCCGCCGCGCATCTTCCAGCATCGACACCAGATCATAGGCCGGGTGGCCGACCAGTGCGTCCTGGAAATCCAACAGACCAAAGCCTTCAAGGCCTGTCTTGCCGTCGAGCAGCATGATGTTTTCGGCGTGATAGTCACGCAATTCGGTGACGCTCTGGCCCTGTGCGTTCACAGGTTCCAAAACCGCTTGCCATGCCGCCAAGAAGCTGTCCCGATCCACCTCAAGCCCAACTTCGGGGCAATACCAATCGGTGAACAGGCCAATCTCATCCAGCCATTGATCCAGCCCATGCGGCTTGAGCCCAGCGGGCGGTGCATGGCGATGCAGTTCGATCAGCACATCCACGACGCCGCGATATATCTCTGCCTCTAGCGACAGGTCAGCATCCACTGTTTCGCGCATCCGCACCGATCCAAAATCGTCGATCAGCAACAGGCCCTGATCCAGATCGCGGGCCAAAATGGCGGGAGCCATCAACCCAATGTCGCGTAGATATTCAGCAACATGAATGAACGGCCGGGGGTCTTCATGCGGCGGCGGGGCATCCATCAGCACCGCCTGCCGACCCCCATCAACGACGCGGAAATAGCGACGGAAGGATGCATCGCCGGCCAGCGGCAAAATATCCGCCTTGCCCCAGCCTGCGGCTTCCAGAAACGCACGGGCAGCCGGCGGTGGTGTCATGATAAGGGCCATCTGTCCTTCCATGACGGCGGCACCTTGGCTGTCAAGCCGCGTGTGCCATCTGGGGACACCGAAATGTGGAGAGCAAGCGTTTCTGGCCAAAGCCAATTGAGCCGTTCGGGCCATTCGATCAGCAAGGCGCCATCAAACAGCGCATCCTCCAGCCCAAGTTCCTCGGCTTCTGCCGGATCGTCCAACCGATACAGATCGACATGCCAAACGGGCAGGCGCACCTGCGGCGGGGTATAGGGAATAACGAGTGCAAAGCTGGGGCTGGGCGCTTCATCCATCAGGCCAAGCTCGGCCAATAGCCCGCGCGCAAGACTGGTCTTGCCCGCTCCCAAATCACCCGACAGCGCAATCACATCGCCCGCGCGCAAGACGCCGCCAAGCGCGCGGCCAGCAGCATCAGTCGCCTGTGCATCGGGAAGAAGAAGGTGCGTATCAATCATCTGCGGGGAAGCTCTATCTCCACTGTCGTGCCCGCCCCGACCTCTGAGATCAAGCG
>RFSU01000169.1 GCA_009923795.1 Sphingomonadaceae bacterium | reverse complement strand
CACTGCCTTCTCACGATTCTCGATTAACCGCAGATTCTTTTTCGCCTGCAAAATCTTTAAAGCCGCTGGCGTAAAGGATGGCGCCAATATTACCTCGCTAAAGATTTCCGCAATCGCCTCAGCCGTCTCCCCATCCATCTCCCGGTTGGCCGCGATGATCCCCCCAAAGGGCGCCTGCCGGTCCGTGGCATAAGCCTTCTCCCAAGCCGCCCGCAAACTCTCCCCTGTGCCCACCCCACAAGGATTCGTATGCTTCAGGATCGCCAACGTCGGAGCAGATCCCCAGAACTCCGCGATCAAACCTGCCGCTGCACTAAGATCCAAAACATTATTATAAGAAAGTTCCTTCCCATGGAGCTGATTGAAGGAATCTAAAAATGATCCGTAGAGAGCCGCCTTTTGATGTGGGTTTTCCCCATACCGCAAAGACTGCGCCCTCACCCGTAGCAATCCCGCCGTCTCTTGCAACACCGGTTGCTCAGGCTCTGCTCTCTCGGTCAAGTACGCCCCAATCAAATGGTCGTAGTGCGAAGTATGCCGAAAAACCTTTGCCGCCAACCTCCTCCTCGTCGCCAAAGTCGTATCCCCATCCGCCTCCATCTCTTTTCGGACCACAGCATAATCTGCAGGATCGGTCACCACGGTAACTGACTCGTGATTCTTCGCTGCACTCCGCAGCATGCTCGGTCCCCCAATATCAATATTCTCGATCGCCTGCTCCTCGGTGCAGTCCGACCGCGCAATCGTCTGCGCAAAGGGATAAAGATTGACGACGACAAGATCGATCGCGCCAATATCATGCGCCTGCATGGCAGCGACATGTTCCGCATTGTCGCGCACGGCAAGCAGGCCGCCATGCACTTTGGGATGCAGCGTCTTCACGCGACCGTCCATCATTTCCGGAAAGCCCGTCAGGTCGGAAATATCGCGCACGTCAAGGCCAGCATCGCGCAGCGATTTGGCCGTGCCCCCTGTTGACACCAGATCCACCCCGTGGCGCGCTAAAGCCTGACCAAGTTCAATCAACCCAGCCTTGTCAGAAACAGACAAGAGTGCCCGTTTGATCTTTACGTCCGTCATTTTGATCCCATTCTATTAGGCGGCGCGGCGAAGCGCCCAGTTGATTGAGGCCCCTTGGGCAGGGGCTTCGCCTGAAATCACAAGCTGCTGGGTGGGATGCAGCTGGCCCTCTGCATCGATCCAAAGGCTATCTTCGATCATCAGGGCAGAGCCTTCGCACCGGAACTGCCATAAGGGACCGCCTGCGATCCGCAGCAAAGCACCCTTTCCATCGGCGGTGGGCGTTGCCTCCACCCCTTGGGCAAGGTGAAAGCGGATGGCAAAGCCCGTCTGCGGTGCCGCACGACGCCCCCGTGGCTCGAGCCGATCTTGCCCACGAAGCTCTTTGCCAACGGCGCTTAGCGTCAGAGAGCGGGCATGCCGCAAGCCAAATCGCTTCACATATCCATCATGGCTGGCGTCCAGACGCAGGCCCGCCTCGTCGTTTTGCCAATCCACCTCTATTTCGGTCACGCCCTTGCCCAACCCCCCATTGGGGAGGAGCGCCGTCAAATTGCTGTCCGCCAGCGTCAAAGTGGAATGGGCAGCGGTGGTCCGAAGCGCCTGCGCCAACGCACCGGCAACCGGCGGCGCACCCGCCTCTGCCCCACCGCAATTCACGATCAGGCGTTTTTTGCCGTCGGAAAGTTCAAAAGCCAAGGTAGAGGCACAGCCCATTGGCAAGGGTTGGTTCAAGGGCGGCGCCCCAGCATCGACAACCACCAATGTGCTGCCCTGCGCCAGTCGTTGATAGCCCCAGTCAACGGCCTGCTGCAACGGACGCGCCCGAACGCCGCACCCACGCAAAACCGCATCGACATCTGGCTTGGAGAGAGGCAGTCCACCTTGCCAGCTGGACAATTGTCCATCCCCCAATGTGACCCCCATCAGGGCAGCCGCGCCGCGTGTCAGCGCTTCGGTCACAATGGGCTCAGGCGCAGCACGCCTTGCCTCATAGCATTTCTGCAACATCGCCAGAGAGGACAAGCAATCCATCAGCCTTGCGGGGGATCGACACAGCACACCACCATCGCTGGTGAAGCATTGCTCCACTGCATCGGCAAGGCCCGCTTCGCCTGCAATGCGGCGACCTTCGCCGCCCGGCATCAGCAATCCGGCCGCAACAATCCCGGCCCAAGCCTCAACCGCAGCCGTGCCTGCGGGCATACGGCCCACGCTTTGTTCCAAATGCCGGGCCGTCCGTCCCAGTGCATTGAGCACCGAAGAGCGATAGACAATGTCCGCGCTCGACAGAATCAGCGGGGCATAGGCTGTCCAGAATAGGATCCGCCGACCCGCAAAATCGCCGCGCCAGGCCTGATCAGATACAACATCCCCATGCGCTATCAGCCAAGCCCGCATCAAATACTCAGCCAATGGCGCAGCGGCGAGGCGATCATTCAAGGCCCCAAGATCGCGCAACCAAGCGAAACTTTGCATATGGGCACTCAGCCCCGGGGACCAACTGTCCTCCAAAAAGGAGCAATCGGCTACCTTTTGCGTTTCCCCATGCCAGCGGATGATGCCATCCAGAATTTCCCGGCCCCGCACCACATCCCCCCGAATGGGATCATCAGGCACGGTCAGCAGCTTGAGGGGATAGCGCCCGCGCAGCCGCAAACCATGAATGGGGGTCTGCCAAGTCAGGCGATGGAGCCGATCCAAAAGCTGCTGAATAAAGGCCGGGCCCGCTGGTGCCGGCGCACGCACATGATGCTTACCGACGATGATCCTATCAGAATCCGCCGTCGGCGCGTTTCTCATTGCCCGCGCAACCCCGCAATGTTGCTGGCATAATGGTCTGGCCCACCTTTGAACGTCGCGGTCCCCGCCACAAGAACATCGGCACCAGCCGCAATCACCCGGGGTGCTGTCCCGACATCCACGCCGCCATCCACTTGCAGGCGGATATCCAGCCCTGCCTTGTCGATATTCTTCCGGATTGCCTCAATTTTGCGCAGCTGGCTTTCAATAAAGCTCTGACCGCCAAAACCGGGGTTAACGCTCATCACAAGGATCAGGTCGAGATCCTCATACATATAATCCAGCATCTTGGCGGGCGTCGCAGGGTTGAGCGACACACCGGCCTTCTTGCCCAAGGCTTTGATCCGCTGCACCGTGCGGTGAAGATGCGGACCCGCTTCTTGGTGAACCGTAATGATATCCGACCCCGCTTCGGCAAAGGCCTCGAGCATCGGATCCACGGGGGAAATCATCAGGTGAACGTCCATCACCTTTTGCGTGTGCGGACGCAGCGCTTTGACGACCATCGGCCCAATGGTCAGATTGGGCACAAAATGACCATCCATCACATCGACATGGATCCAATCTGCCCCGGCCGCATCAATCGCGCGCACCTCTTCTCCAAGCCGCGCAAAATCAGCGGAGAGAATCGATGGCGCGATGAGAATGGGGCGAGTCATGGGCTAAGGCCTTAACCCCCGGCGCATGTCCCCGCAAGGCGGCTCAAGCCGCTGTAAACTGCGCGATAAAAAAGCCGTCGCGCCCTTGTCCGGGCCAGACCCGAACCCATCCTTCGGCACCGGGTTTTACCCCTTGCGGAAGCAGGTCAGTATCCGCTGGAACCAGCTTTAAGCCAAGCTTTTCGGCCTGTTGCGCGATCTGCTCCCCCTCTTCCGGTTCAAGGCTACAGGTCGCATAGATAAGGCGGCCTTCCGGCTTTAGCCAGGGGACAACACGCGCCAATAATCGCGCCTGAACCTCGGCCAATTGGGCAATATCGCGCGCACGAATTCTGTGGAGAACATCGGGATGGCGTGCAAAGATTCCCGTCGCGCTGCACGGCGCATCCAAAAGGATGGCGTCTACCGGAGACTCCGGCGCCCATGTCAGCACATCTGCCGTCACCAGCGTCGCCGCCAAACCAGTGCGTTCAAGATTTTCGGACAGGCGCGTCAGACGCCGCTCATCCCGCTCCACCGCCGTCACCTGCCAGTCATGGGCGGCCAGTTGCATTGTCTTTCCCCCGGGGGCGGCGCACAGATCCAGCACATGCCGACCCTCGCCAGACCCAAGCAATCTGGCAGGAATAGAGGCTGCAATATTCTGCACCCACCAGGCCCCTTCGGCAAAGCCGGGAAGCTCAATAACGGGCGTATCCCCCCCCACCCGGACATGGCCGGGCGCGAGACTTGTGCCCGCAAGCTGCGCGACCCAATGGTCGGTTTGGCTTGCGTCCTTCAAGGTCAGGTCAAGCGGGGGCGGGCAGGCCAGCGCTTCGGCGGCAGCCCCCGTCATCACGGAGCCCCAATGCCGGGCCCAACGTTCCTCAACCTTGGGGGGCAGAACGGGGATTGCGCGCAACTGCGCCTTGCCACGAAATAATGTGCCGAGCACTCCATGCACCAGCCGCCGTGGGCCGCCGTCCACCAGCGGCAACGCCGTTGCCACAGCCGCATGTTGAGGCGTGCCCAGCACCAGCGCCTGAACCAAGGCGATCCGCAACACCATGCGGGCCTTGGCATCATCGGGCAGCCGCTGCTTGGTCGCCCCGTCGATCAGATCATCTAGGTCTGGAATATGGCGCAGCGTTTCCGACGCGATGGCATGCGCCAAGGCCCGATCTGCTGGGTTATCTATGCCCCGTGTGGCCGCGGCAAGCGCCTGTTCCAGCGCCTGCCCCCGGCGGAGAACGGCATCGAGGAGTTGGAGCGCAGCGCGCCGAGCGGGAAGTCCCTGAACATCAGTCATCCCCTGCCCTAGCGCGGCAGAGCGCGCTTGTCAGCCCAAGGGGTCAAGCGCACTGCGCCGACGCGCGGACTCGGTGGGTGCAATGCTGGCAACACCCATGTCTTGCGCCAAATTTTGCAAGGCTTCGATCCGCTTTTCCGTTGCTGGATGGGTTGAGAACATGTCCGACATGCGCGTCG
>RFSU01000168.1 GCA_009923795.1 Sphingomonadaceae bacterium | reverse complement strand
CTACTGGCCCTTCTTTCGGCTCTGCCCGCCTGCAGCCTGCGCCCGCTCTATAGCGGCGGTGCACAGGGTGCGGCCGCACAGATGCTGGGCGCAATTGAGTTGCAACCGATTGCCGGCAAAGCAGGCTGGCTGATGCGCGATGCGCTGCAACAACGTCTGGCCGCTGTCTCGCAAGGCGAGGTGCGCTATCGGCTGGAAATTGAACTGGATGATCAGATCACGGGCTTTGGCTTGCGCCGCGACGACTCCGTCACGCGCGAGCGCCGGACATTGCGGGCGCGCTATCGCCTGATTGATATTTCAACAGGGGCGATGGTGCTGGATGCAACCGCAGGCTCCGACGCCGGTATTGACGTCGTGTCGTCCGAATATGCCACGATTGCCGCAGAAAACACCGCGCTTGAAAATCTCAGCGGCATCGTCGCAGATCAAATTGTCGCCCGCCTTGCCCAGCAGGCACGGGCGGCACCCGCCCCGTGAAGGCCAATGCGAACGAGATTGCCCGCGCCCTAGATGCGGCCAATGGCCCCGTCCGCTTCTTCTTGCTCTATGGCCCGGATGAAGCGGGGTCTGCCGCCCTTGCCCGTCGGCTGGAACGGGCCATGGGCCAAGAGGCCGAGCGGATTGATCTGGATGGCAGCACGCTGAAAGCCGATCCGGCGCGTCTAGTGGATGAAGCGGCCAGCATTTCTCTTTTCGGCGGGCGACGCTGGATCCGCATTCAGCCTGCTGGCGATGAAATCGCCGCTGCTGTCGCCAGCCTTCTGGACGCAGACGTGGCGGGCAACCCTGTTGTCGCCTTGGCCGGGGCACTCAAGCCCAGCTCTCCCTTGGTCAAGCTGGCGCTGGATCATAAACTGGCCCTTGCCCACCCAAGCTATGTGCCCGATGCCCGCGATGCAGCGCAAATTGCAGAGACGCTGGCGCGCGAAGCGGGGCTGAGGCTGCCCCGCGATTTAGGCCGGACACTGGCTATATCATGCAGCCATGATCGATCCATCATGGCGCAGGAAATTGAAAAATTGGCGCTCTATCTAGACGCCGCACCCGACCGGCCAGCCGAAGCAACCGCCGAAGCGCTGGAAGCCATTGGCGCGTCCAATCCGGATGGGGAATTGAACAAGCTGGTCGATGCCATCATGGGCGGGCAACCGGGCCGTGTGGGGGCCGAAATTGCCCGGCTCGGCCAATCCGGCATTGCGGGCATTCCGGTGCTGCGCGCGCTGTTCCGTCGCCTCATTCTCTTGGCGGCGTTGCGGCGCGACATTGACGGGGGGCAGTCTCCTGCCGCCGCAGTCGAAGCGCGCGGCAAGGCGATTTTCTTTAAGGAAAAACCCGCCATCACCGACCAAGCGAGCCGATGGCCCGCAGATCGGCTGGCCGCACTCGCAGACAAGCTGCTCTCGGCCGAACGCGCGCTCAAAAGCTCTGGCACGGCAGGTGAGATTCTGGCCGAAGCCGACATGCTCACCATTTCCCGCTTCGCCGCCCGCCGCCGCTAAGCCGCAAGAAAAAGCCCGCCCCGGACAGACCGGAACGGGCGTTTTTCTGTTTTGAGCCAGACGCTTAGAAGGTTCGACGAACCGTGACTCCATAAGTGCGCGGCTCGCCCAAGAACAGGCCGTACAGCTGGGTGGAGGACGTAGCAAAGCCACGGCTCACGCCATTGGTCGACCCACTGCCCTGAAGCGGCATGTCAAAGGCGATCTGCTGATAATCAACATTGAAGAGGTTCTGCGCCCAGGCTTCAATGGCCCAGCCCTTATCCCCATTGTTGAGGCCAATGCGCGCATTGACGAGCGTGTAACCATCTTGCGTCTTCTCAAAGTCGAGGTCTGATCCCGTGTTGATGGCGCTGGTGTTGCGAAAATCAATATAGGCCAGACCCTTCAGCCCCGATGAGCCAATATCTGGCGTCCAGCTTACCGCCCCGGTCGCCACATATTTTGTGGCGTTGGAGAGGCGCGCGCCCGGCAATTGGAAGAAGGCGGGGGACAAGGACCCCGTCGTGTTGGTCGGGTTCTTATTGCCGATCAGATTGTCGGTATAGCGCGTGTCGGCATAGGTCAAGCCGAGGTTGATCGACACATTGCGTGCCGGGCGCAGGGCGGCTTCAAGTTCAATCCCCTTAGAGATCACACCGCTCTTTTCCTTGCCCGTGCAGCCGCTATTGCCCGTGATGGCATCCACATCCGACCCATCGCCGCCGGCCAGCGTCGAGCAGCCCTGCACATTTTCAACGACGAAGTTCACGCCGTTAAAGGTGTTGAGCTGGAAGTTATCGAACTTCTGGTAGAAGGCGGCGACATTCACATCGATGCCGCGGCCATCATATTTCAGGCCAATCTCATAGGCGTCGACCATTTCCGGCTTAAACTGCAAGGCGTTGGTGTCGAACGCAGTGCCGTCAATCGCGCGGTTGCCATTGCTGTTGGCCGTGCGGCCGAGGCGATAAAGGCTGTTGCGATCCAAATTAAACCCGCCGGCCTTATAGCCGCGCGAGAAGCTGGCATAGGTCAGCACATCTTCGTTCGGCTTAAAGCTGATCACGCCAGTGCCCGTGAACTCATCTTCCTTGCGGGTGGCATCATCTTGCGTGATCTTGCCATTGGGGACGGACGGGATGACGCACGCAAGCTGGCCAGCGCCATAAAGCGCATTGGTCGTCGGCAGGGCAGATAAGGTGCGGCACATCACATTCGTGTCAGAAAAGCTCGCGTCGAGCGTCTTCTTCTCATTGGTGTAGCGCACACCCAAGGTGAGGGTCAGGGCATCGGTAACGGCAAAGCTATTATGTGTGAAGAACGCATAATTGCGGCTCGTCTGGCGATAGTTATCGGTGATCTGAGCGCCATTGAGAGACATGGGGGCAGTGGGGCTTAACAGTGCACCGATTGCGGCATAGCCGGGAAAAGTCGGGCTACTGAGCCGCGTAATCGCATCGGCATAGCGGGTGTAATCGGCCCCAAAAGCCAAATTGTCGTTGAGCGTCAGGATTTCATTGGCGAAATAGCCGCCAACCAACCAGTCCAATTTATCGTCCAGTGCATTGCCCTGAAGCCGCACTTCCTGCGTGAAGGTGGAGAATTTTTGGTTGGCCGTGCCGTCATCTTCACGGTGCAAAATGTCGAGGTTGTTGAAATCGGCATCCTGCCCGCGCAGCCAACGCCAGTTGCGATAGGCGGTGATTGAGGTCAGCTTGGCCGCCCCCAAATCATAATTGGCTTCGCCCGAAACGCCCCAATCGCGCACATCGCCGCGATAGGATTGGCCCGGAGTGATTGACACTTGGCGGGTGTAAGGCGTGTCGTTGATCGTGCCGCCGAGCGCCCGCAGGGTCGCGGCAATGGGGTTGGCAGACCGATTAATCGTGCCGCCCGCGCCCGCCGTGACAAGCGACGCCGGATAATAGGGGGCTGCACAGCATTCTTCAGCCCGGTCCGAATAATCGGCAATCAGGCGCAGAGAGAAATCGGTGTTCGGCTCAATCAGCATCTGGCCGCGCAACAGATAGCGATCCCGATTATTGACCGTGCGGCCAGACGTCACATCGGTCAAAAAGCCATCGCGCTTTGAATAGACGCCATCAAGGCGGGCGGAAATCGTGTCTGAAACCGGTCCGGTAATGCCGCCCACAAGGCGCATCGCATCATAATTGCCGTAACTCGCCTCTAGCGTGCCGCCAAAGTCCGAAGAGGGGCGCGCGGTAATGACGTGAATCAAACCAGCCGAAGCGTTGCGGCCAAAGAGCGTGCCTTGCGGGCCGCGCAACACCTCAATCCGGTCAATCGCGCCGAGTTCCGTCAGGCCAACGCCTGCGCGGCTGCGATAGACACCATCCACAAAAGTTGCGACGGAGCTTTCAAGGCCGGGATTATCGCCGACCGTCCCGATGCCACGAATACGCGAACCGCCGCCTGCCGCTTCTGAAGACGTGGAGGAGACGAGGAGCGAGGGCGAGAGTTGGTTCAACTGACGGATATCGGACGCGCCGGAGCGCGCCAATGTTTCCGCCGTGACGGCCGAGACAGCAAGCGGAACATCGGCCAACTGCTGTTCGCGGCGGGTGGCGGTGACGATGATTTCCGCTTCTTCCAAACCGGCATCTTGAGGCGCCATGTCTTGCGCGAAAGCAGGGGTCGACAACGCGGCGAAAGCTGCCGACGCAAGAAGAATAGAACGGGTCATAAGTGACATCCTCTAAAGGGGGGTTGATGACATATGTTATGTTTTTATTGTGCCTAGCTAATGTCGCCTCGGACTTGCGGCTAGGCCTGTGAACAATCCGCCCTTAATTTCGTGGCAAAATGGTGCTTTTTTGCAACATATTTGGTCGCACTATAAACCATGCTGCGCACAAAAAAGGCGGCCGAGCATTGCCGGGCCGCCTTTTTGCGAAAAGGGTGCACCTTATTTGGGCGCGAGTACCATCAGCATCTGACGGCCTTCCATGCGGGGATATTGCTCAATCTTGGCAACTTCCGCCACATCTTCTTGCACCCGCTGCAACAACTTCATGCCCAATTGGCCATGCGCCAATTCACGACCACGAAAGCGCAGGGTGATTTTCACCTTATCGCCTTCTTCGATGAACTTGTTCACCGCGCGCATTTTCACATCATAATCATGGTCATCGATATTGGGACGCATCTTGATCTCTTTGATCTCCTGCGTCTTTTGCGATTTTCGCGCGGCATTGGCCTTTTTCTGGGCCTCATATTTGAACTTGCCGATATCGAGAAACTTGGCGACGGGCGGATCGGCGTTGGGCGAAATCTCAACCAGGTCGAGTCCAACCTCAGCTGCCTGATCAATGGCTTTGCGGGTATACATGACGCCCAGATTTTCGCCATTTTCGTCGATCACGCGCACCTTGGGCGACGTGATAAACTGGTTAAACCGGGGGCCGTTCATCGGCGCGGGGCCGGGGCCCATGGGTCGCCGGGGGGT
>RFSU01000167.1 GCA_009923795.1 Sphingomonadaceae bacterium | reverse complement strand
GGCTTCCCGGTGAGGAAGAGCCGGATGGTCGCCCGCAAAAGACGAGCGCTTTGTATGAAAAACTGAAGGCGGCAGGCGCTGTCTATGGCGAAACCTATGGCTGGGAACGCCCCAAATATTTCGCGCTTGATGACGCGGAGGAACAAGGCGGCTATCAACGCACCAATAGCTTCGACGCGGTCGCCGCCGAAGTGAAGGCTGTGGCCGAAGGCGTTGGCGTGCTCGATCTGTCGGGCTTTGCCAAATATGACGTAAGCGGCCCCGATGCGGAGGCATTCCTCAATCGTATTTGCGCCAACCGCATGCCCAAGAAATTGGGTGGTATCGGCTTGGTACACCCCTTGTCGATTCAAGGTCGTATTTACGGCGAAATGACGGTCACCCGCTTTGCCGACGATCATTTTTACTGCCTCTCGGCGGCGGCGGCTGAGCAACGCGATTGGGATTTGCTGATCCAGAGCAAATTGCCGCATGAGGATGTCACCATCCGCAATTTGACGATGGACTTGGGCGTTTTGGTGATGAACGGCCCGCGTTCGCGCGATGTGTTGGCAAAGCTTACCGATGCGGACTTAACGAATGAAGGGTTCCGCTGGTTAAGTGGTCAGGAAATCACCATCGCAGGCATAAAAATGCGCGCGCTTCGTGTGTCTTATGCCGGTGAGCTTGGATGGGAGCTGCATCCCGCGATGGACGAACTTGCGGCGCTATATGATGCCGTTTGGGACGCTGGGCAGGACTATGGCATCGTCAATTACGGGCTCTATGCCGCAAATACGATGCGGATGGAAAAAGGCTATAAGGCCTGGGGCTCCGAACTCACCAATGAATTGACGATGATTGAAGCGGACATGCCGCGCTTCATCAATTTCAACAAGGAAGACTTTGTCGGCAAGCAGGCAACGCTGGATGCACCAGACCGTTTCCGCATTGTCTATGGGGAAGTCGCTGCAACCAATGTCGATGTGCGGGGGGCTGAACCCTGCCTGATTGGCGAAAACTGCATCGGCCTGACGACATCAGGGGGCTATGGGCACCGCGTGGGCAAGAGCTTGTTCTTCGCCTGTGTGCCGTTGGAGCAATCTACCCCCGGGTCTACATTTGATGTTTATTTGCAGGGGGAACGGCATGAGGCCGTGGTTTTGGCCGGCCCCGCTTATGATCCTGACAATGCAAAGATGAGGGTTTGACCTGTGGCTGAACTTCCCAAAAAGGCGCGGGTCGTCATCGTTGGTGGCGGCGTTATTGGCTGCTCCATTGCCTATCACCTGACCAAGATTGGCTGGGACGATGTTGTTTTGCTTGAGCGTAAGCAACTGACCAGCGGGACGACTTGGCACGCGGCCGGGCTGGTGGGGCAGTTGCGCCCCTCGATCAATATGACCAAGCTCGCCAAATATACGGGCGAACTTTATCGCGGGCTGGAAGCAGAAACAGGCCAAGCCACAGGCTATCGCCAGTGCGGATCCATTTCGATGGCGACCAATGCGGAGCGGTTTGAAGAGCTGAAACGCAGCGCCTCTATGGCAAAGGTGTTTGATCTGCCCGTCCATGTCGTGACGCCGGAAGAGATCAAAGAACTCGCCCATATCGTCAATGTCGATGATGTGGTCGGCGGCATTCATATCCCGAGCGATGGCTATGCCAATGCCGTGGACATTACACAGGCGCTGGCCAAAGGCGCGCGCACCGGCGGCGCGCAGATTTTTGAGAACACCAAAGTTACGAAAATCCGCCATAATGGGGAGCGTGTGACGGGTGTCGATACCGATGATGGATCGATTGATGCCGATTATGTCGTCATCTGCGGCGGGATGTGGACCCGCGATCTGGCGGCGAGCATTGGCGTGGCCGCGCCATTGCACGCGTGCGAGCATTATTATGTTCTGTTCGAAGGGGTGGAGGGGATCGACAACACGCTCCCCGTGCTGCGCGACTATGATTATTGCGGCTATTATAAATATGATGCGGGCAAGTTGCTGGTTGGGGCCTTTGAACCCAATGCGCGGCCTTGGGGCATGGACGGCATTTCCGAAGATTTCTGCTTTGATGAAATCGCCGGCAGCTTTGAGCATTTCGAGCCCTTGTTGATGGACGCCATGCGGCGTGTGCCTGCGCTCGAAAAAGCGGGCATCCAAAAATTCTTCTGCGGACCGGAAAGCTTCACCCCGGATGTGCGCTATCATCTGGGCGAAAGTGCCGAGCTGAAGGGGTGCTTTGTTGCCGCTGGTCTCAACTCCATCGGCCTGCAATCCGCAGGCGGCGTTGGCAAGGTGATGGCCGACTGGATCCGTGACGGCATTCCGCCAGCGGATTTGTGGACGGTCGATATTCGGCGCAACATGCCGTTCCAGATTAACCGCAAATATCTGCGCGAACGCGTGACCGAGAGCCTTGGGCTGCTCTACGCGACGCATTATCCCTTCAAGCAATATGAAACCGCGCGCGGTGTCCGTCGCTCTGCCATTCATGATCGGTTGGTTGCCGCCGGTGCCTGCCATGGCGAGGCTTTTGGCTGGGAGCGCCCCAATTGGTATGGCGCACCGGGCAGCAAGCCCAAATATGCATATAGCTATGGCCGCCAAAACTGGTTTGAGGCCAATGCCGAAGAGTGCAAAGCCGTGCGCGAGGCCGTGGGCCTGTTCGACCAAAGCTCCTTTGCCAAATTCCGGCTGGAAGGGCGCGATGCCTGTGCTGTTCTGAACCGCGTGTGCGCCAATGATGTTGATGTGGCGCCGGGCAAGTTGATCTATACCCAATGGCTGAATGACAAGGGCGGGATTGAGGCGGATTTGACGGTCACCCGACTGTCGCAGACGGCCTATCTCATTGTCACTGGGGCCGAGACAGAAACGAAGGATTTCAACTGGCTGACACGCCATATCCCCCATGATGCGCACGCCGTTCTTACCAACGTGTCGTCGGGCATGGGCGTTATCTCGATCATGGGGCCAAATGCGCGTGCATTGCTGCAATCGATTTGCCCCAATGATTTGTCGCATGAGGCGTTTCCCTTTGCGACGAGCCAAGAAATTGAGCTGGGCTATGCCATCGTGCGTGCCTCGCGCATCACTTATGTCGGCGAATTGGGCTGGGAGCTCTATATCCCGACCGAATTCATGACGGGTGTCTATGATGAGATTGTCGCAGCGGGCGCGGCCTTTGGCCTTAAGCATTGCGGCTATCACGCGCTTAACGCGCTGCGCATGGAAAAGGCCTATCGCCATTGGGGGCATGACATCACCGATGAAGATACGCCCTTGGAAGCTGGGCTTGGTTTTGCGGTGAAGATGGACAAGCCTGGCGGCTTTATCGGCCGAGAGGCGCTGGTGAAGCAGAAGGAAGAGGGGCTGAAGCAAAAGCTCGTTCAATTCCTGCTGAAATCGCCAGAGCCGATGCTCTATCATAATGAGCCGATTTGGCAGGGCGACCGGATTGCAGGCTATATCCGCTCGGGCATGTACGCCCATACGCTCGGCGCGTCTTGTGGCCTTGGCTATGTGACGGCGGCGGATGGCGGTGTTGTCGGCCCGATTGGCGCGGATGATTATGAAATCGAAATTGCGGGTGTGCGTTACCCTGTAACCGCATCGCTCAAGCCCCTTTATGACCCTTCAAATGCACGGATCAAAATCTGATGACTGAGACTTCTGCAGACCTCATGGGCCGCCTCGCCGCCAATACGCGCGTTGGCTATAGCTTTGATCAGGAATTTTACGTCAGCGATGCGGTGTTTCAGGCTGATATGGATCGGGTGATTAGCCAGAAATGGATTGTCGCAGGCCATGTGTCGCGTATTCCCAATAAGGGCGATTACTTCCTGTTCAAAATCGGTGCAGAGCAAATCATCGTCATTCGGGAAAATGCAGACAGCGTCCGTGCGTTTTTCAATGTGTGCCGCCATCGCGGATCGACCATTTGTCAGGCCGAAAGCGGCAATGCGCCCCGGCTTGTCTGCCCCTATCACGCGTGGACCTTTGGTCTGGATGGTCGGCTGATCTCCGCCCGGTTGATGCCGGAGGATTTTGATAAGGCCGAAAACGGTCTAATTCCCTGCCATGTCCGGGTGTTCCATGGCCTAGTCTTCATCAATATGAGCGAAGACGAGCCGGTCGATTTCGACGCGACCTTTGGCGATATGGGGCCGATCCTCGACTATCACGGCATCGACGATGCGCGGATTGCCTATGCCGGAAGCTATCCAACGACAGCCAATTGGAAACTGGTCGTCGAGAATTTCTTTGAATGCTATCACTGCGTCCCGTCGCATCCGGAATTTTGCTCCATGCATGCTTCGGAATCGATTGTGGCCGTTGGAGCGGGGCCAAGCTCTGGTCCGGCAGATGCCATTGCCAATTTTGCCCCCAAGCTCAAGGCGTGGGAAGAAAGTGCCGCCGCCGCAGGCCGGCCCATTGGCACTATCGATGACGCCCCAGAAACCAGCCATTTGCGGCTGTTGATGCAGCGGATGAACAAAGACGGATGGGCCTCTGAAACGCAAGATGGCACCGCCCCTGCGCCGCTGATGGGCAAACGGACGAAAGCCGATGGCGGGCGGATGCACTTGAGCTTCAGCCCGTTCAGTCAGCTTGTTGCCGACGATCATTTCGTCATCCTGTTCCAGTTCACGCCGCGCGGCGCATTGGCAACCGATGTTGAGATGATTTGGCTTGTCGATGGACGCGCCACCGAAGATCAGGTCGATATCGACAAGATGATCTGGGGCTATCACGCGACCACAACGCAGGACAAAGTGATTACGGAAAATAATCAGGCGGGCATCATGTCCAGCCGCTATCGTCCCGGTCGCTATTCTGATCAGGAAGGCAGCGTGCTTAACTTCCAGAAATGGTATCTCAACCAATTCGGGCTTGAGCGGGCGGAATGACCCTGCCCAAAACCATGCGCGCGGTTGTTTTGACCGGCCATGGCGGGTTTGATCAGCTTGATCTGCGTGAGGATGTGCCTGTGCCCCTGCCGGGGCTGGATGAGGTTCTGATCCATATTGGCGCAGCAGGCGTTAATAATACTGATATCAAC
>RFSU01000166.1 GCA_009923795.1 Sphingomonadaceae bacterium | reverse complement strand
GATCGAGCGTCTTACTGTCAGCCGCTATGGGCTTGGCGGTTTGTTCGCGCCCGCTTGGGATCCCGATAAACAACCTGACCAGTGGCAGGCGGCTGCAGACATCATCACGAAACGTAATCCTACAAAAATTGCGATCAACACGTCCGATCTTTATCAGTTTGCCGACGGTATGACGCTCAGTCAGCATAAGAAATTCGTTGCCGCTTTGCCGGCTCCTTTGCATTCGCGGATCGTCAGCGGCGAAGCACTCGCAATCCGTTGGCTTGAAACGCGCACACCTGCCGAAATGAAAATCTACCCCGCAATAATGCGCACGGCCCATAAGGTGATTGACGAAGCGTTTTCACGGTCGGTTATCACCCCCGGCGTAACGACCGCGGCGCAGGTGCAGTGGTGGTATCGCGACCGGCTGCTTCAGCTCGGTCTCGATCCGTGGTTTCATCCGTCCGTTGCGATCCAGCGCGAAGGGGCGAAAGGCATGCTTGAAGGCGACGAAGTGATCCTGCCTGGCGATCTGTTATGGACAGATTTTGGCATCACCTACCTCCGGCTTAACACCGATACGCAGCATCTTGCTTATGTGTTGAAGCCGAACGAGAGTAAGGCGCCTGCAGGCCTCAGCCAGGGGCTAGCGAACAGCAACCGTGTGCAGGATATCCTCACCCGCCATTTTGCGGTTGGACGCAGTGGGAACGAGGTGCTGGCGCTTACGCGGGCGGAAGCGGTGGCGGCGGGGCTTGATCCATCGATTTACACGCACCCGATTGGCTTGCATGGTCATGGCGCAGGCCCCTCGATCGGATTTTGGGACAATCAGAATGCTGATCCTCGTGGCGGCGGCTTGATTGCCGCTCATACTGCTTGGTCCATTGAGTTGACAACTTACGCCGCAGTGCCCGAATGGGGCGGGCAGCGCGTCGATTTCCGGACTGAAGAGAACGCATTCTTTAATGGAACTAACGTGCGCTTCATCGACGGACGCCAAACAGAAATCACTCTCATCCCTTCCGGGCAGTAAGTCCGTTCCGCTACTTTAACTCGTCACCCAAAGTCATCCGCCTAGTCGTGGTGATGCATGTGCGGTCACCGCTCAGCCTGCGGAACGTCGAAGACCTACCTTCTGAGCGCAGGATCGTCATTTGCTTCGGGGCTGTGAGGTTCTGGTGGAACCGGTTCGGGCCGATTTTTGCGCTAGCGGGCGCGCCTTGATCGCCATAACGGCCAAGCCAAAGAAACACCGCCAGCCAAAATCCAAACATCACCGAGCAAGTGATTAAGGTGCATCTGATCGTGCAAAGCGTGAAACAGCATGACAATGCCGTGCGTGAAACTTGAGATCGCTACAAACCAAAGGAAGCTGCTGTGTCGAATGGGATCCCTGATGGCGCGTGCAGCACAAATACCCAGCGCGAAATACACGCTGACCATCATTTGATCGTAGATTGCGTTATAAGGTGGCCAGCGCCAGCCGCCCAATAAGTCGAAATAGACCGCTAAGGGTATGCCCATAAGGCCGGCAAAAGCCCATAGGATAACTGCAGGGCGCAGCGCGCGATTGGCTTGGTCGTCATTCATGTCATGTTTAACCATAAAATCTTCGATGCTTTTACAATCGCCGAAAATATCACAACCCAAATCGCGCGGCCAGTCAAAGAGGTGAAGAAGATTGCCTAAGGCTTCGCGCATCCTGGTGCCGTTTCAGGCATCCGCCAAAAAACGATAATCACGCATGATGCGACACAGGCTATCATGGCGCCGGGCGCAGCGGACCATTCGCTGCTCCTGACCAACAGATGGGCAGCCAAGGGTGTGATCCCGCCGAATATCGCGGTTGCAGTTGTCGCGCCCAATGCAAGGCCACTCAACCTCCCCTCACCGGGGAATTGCTCGGCCGTTGCAACTGCGCCAACGGCGCTCACGGCGCCGCCCAGCGCGGCCATGACAATTGCAGCAGCCCAAGTCGCAACCCCACCGCCAGCCATAATGGCGAACATAGCCGTTGGCAGAAATATGCCGCCAAGTGCCAGTATCAGCAGTATTGGGCGGCGACCGAAATGGTCGGACGCCAGCCCAATGAGCGGCGTCACGAGGATCACCGTGAGAGCAGCAAGGATCGAGATCGACAGCGCCCTTGTCTCTGGCATGGTGCCAGTGGCATCAAGAAATGCTGGAACATAGGTAATTCCGACATAATAGGTGATTGAGCCCAGTGCAGAAATCGCAAAACCGCGCGCGATGGCGCTACGGTGCAGAGTAAGTGTCTGTCGGATCGGTTGTTTCGGGACCGTTCCGGCATCTTTCTGACGCAGAAATTCGGGCGTTTCTTCGAGCGTTGCGCGGGTTATCAATACCAAGCTGGCGAGCGCTGCGCCGAAAAAAAATGGTAGTCGCCACCCCCAGGATACGAGCGCGTCTTCAGGCATAGCCCAGACGGTCAAGGCCGCGGCACCAGCTGCCAACAGCGCGCCAATCTCGCTTGCCGCGGATGCGCAGCTGGTGATCAATCCACGCCGGCTATCCTTGGCACCTTCCATCAAGTACGCGACGACGCTGGTGTATTCGCCACCAACCGAAAATGACATCAAGCAGCGCAACCCGATCAGCATCACACCAGCAAGCGGGCCAATCTGAGCATAAGTCGGCAGCATTGCGGTTGCGAGCATTGCAACGGTCATCAAAGCCATTGAACCCAGCATCGTTAAGCGTCGCCCCATCCGATCCCCAAAATGACCAAAAACAAGCGCCCCAATTGGCCGCATCAGGTAAGCGATCGCAAAGCCGCCGAGAATTTCCGTCATCGACTGTGGACCAGTTCCGAAGAACACCCGGCCCAAAACCGTGGAAAAATAGAGGTAAAGTGTGAAATCATACCATTCAACGACTGTAGAAAGGGCAGCGACAACCATGGATCGCCGCGACATCGGCGCGCGCGAAGAGTGTGAAGCGCTCTGCTCAGACTGGGAAGCGATTTCAGCCACGAGACAAGTTGGCGAATTTCCCGTCTGGTGACAAGTTTTCTTAGCCTGTTGCCAGACCAATTGATAAACAATTCTGGCTGCCGAACGGACGTCGTTTAAGGACCGACAATGTTTGGCCCTATTGCGGTCGCTCTCTGCCGTGTTAGGTCCAAGGCTGATCGTTGAAATTGCAGAGGAATTGGCAATGCGGGTTACTGGGGGGTTGATGGCATCGGCGATGGCTTTGGGTGCCCTAAGTCTGAGCATGGCTAACGCGCAATCGCGTGGCTCTGCCGAAGCGCAGGTCTCTGCAGCGATTGAAAGGGTTGAGGCCCTTAATTCCAAGGTTAACGCAGTCATTGCGCTTGATCCGACCGCGATGGATCAGGCTCGCGCGCTTGACCTGCGTGGAGATGTGAGCGCGCCGCTGCGCGGCATGCCTATCTTGATCAAGGACAATATTGAGACGGCGGGTCCGCTTCCTACCACAGCGGGCAGCCTGGCCCTCAAGGATAATGTCACCGGTCGCGACGCGCCACTTGTTGCTCGGCTGCGCGCTGCGGGCAGTGTAATTCTGGGCAAGACAAACCTATCGGAATGGGCCAATATCCGTTCAGACGCTTCGATCTCTGGCTGGAGCGCAGTTGGCGGCCAAACTCGAAATCCGCATGCCCTGACACGCAACGCCTGTGGCTCATCGTCGGGAAGTGGTGCCGCGGTGAGCGCCGGCATGGTCGCGGCCGCAATCGGCACCGAAACCGATGGCAGCATCACCTGCCCTGCAGCGGTCAACGGCATCGTCGGGCTGAAACCCACATTGGGCCTCGTCAGCCGCACCCATGTCGTGCCGATTAGCCACAGCCAGGACACGCCTGGCCCAATGACGCGTGACGTGCGCACTGCCGCGCTGGTGCTGACGGCGATTGCGGGCAGCGACCCTTCCGATCCAGCCACACGCGACGCTGATGCGCATAAGGTCAATTATGCAGCGACCCTCGACGCTGGTGCTTTGAAAGGGGCACGGATCGGTGTTCTGCGCTGGGCCACAGGTTGGCATGCCGGGGTCGACAGCCGCTTTGACGACGCTCTAGCGGTGTTGCAGGCCCAAGGCGCCCTTCTCGTAAATATTACAGCGGCACCAGACCGTCGGCAAATTGGCGCGGCCGAAAACAAAGTACTGATGACTGAATTGAAGGCAGATCTGAACACTTATCTCGCGACAACGCCCGCCACGGTCAGCACGCGAACGCTGACGCAGCTTATCGCTTTCAATAAAGCTAACGCCTCAAGCGAACTGGCTCTTTTTGGCCAAGAAACATTTGAAAAGGCAGAAGCGACCAAGGGGCTTGATGATCCCGATTACCTTGCCGCGCGAGACACCGCGCAACGCCTTGCCGGGAAGGAAGGCATCGACCGCATGCTGAGCGACAACTCAGTTGAGGCGCTGATTGCACCGACAGCGCCACCGGCTTGGTTTATCGACCCTGTTAATGGAGATCAGGCCCCATTTGGTGGCGCAGGCGGCCTTGCCGCCGTCGCAGGCTATCCGCATCTGACCGTCCCAATGGGTGGTATTTTGGGTTTGCCGCTGGGGCTTAGCTTCATCGGCCCACGTTGGAGCGAAGCACGCCTATTGGCCATGGGCTATGCGTTTGAGCAAGCCGCGCCCAGCATGAAGCTGACACCAATGTTCTTGCCAAATGTTGAAGAGCAAGCCGAGGTGGCTCAGTTGCTGGCGCCCGCCAATCCGCGCTAGACCAGAGCCAATCTTGACCTCCAATCGGAGGGAGATGAGCATGCTGACATTCCAGACGATCAGAATGTCATGATCTGCATCGTCATGGGCTATCCCTTAGCCTGAAAGACGCTGCAGGGTCTCTAAAACGTCGACATCAACGAGTGCGCCCGGACGGCTGGGGACGCAGAGCGCATCCTTGAGCAGCATCTTGCCCCCCCGATCCCCCGTTAGGCCGGCGATGGTCGGATAATGCTCCCGCGCAAAAATCGCGGGCGGGGAGATGAGCGCGCCATCTTGGGACGCCACAATCCCCCCATTTTGGTTCCACGCACGCACAAGCCCCTCAAAATGATCCGTCGCTACCAAGGGCATATCGGCAAGGCAGATCATCAGGCCATCAGCTCCGGCCTGTTCGGCGCGCTCAGCGGCAATGCG
>RFSU01000165.1 GCA_009923795.1 Sphingomonadaceae bacterium | reverse complement strand
TTTAACGGTCAGTGCGATGAGTATTTGGCGGGCCGCTATTTGTGCGATGCCATTGGAAAGCGCACGACGTCGTCCGTCGGCTATAGTCTGGTTTATGACACGCTGGATAACCGGATCCGCCCAACGCGCGGCAGCCGCATTTTGTTTAGCCAGGATTTCGCCGGACTGGGCGGCAGCGTCAAATATCTGCGGACCAATGCGGAGGCGCGTCAATATTGGCGGCCCTTTGGGAATTTTGTCTTTTCCGCATCGACCGAAGGCGGCTTTATTAAGAGCTTTGAGAAGAGCCGAGGCGCAGGACTGGACAATGTCCGCCTGACGGATCGCTATTTCCTTGGGGAGCCGCAATTTCCAGGTTTCGACATTCGCGGCATCGGCCCGCGGGTTCAGCGCCAATTTTATGACAGCGGGGGCAATCTCATCACGGCGCGCGATCAGGTGGTCGATGACTCGCTGGGTGGGCGCGCTTATTATCTCAGCCGGTTGGAACTTGAGATTCCATTGGGGTCGGGCGCGCGTGAATTGGGCCTGCGGCCCTCCATTTTCGCAGTGGCGGGTTCTGTTTTTGGGGTTAGAAACCCGATCGTAAACAACTTGCCCAATGGGCTTCGACGCTGCCGCGACGATACGTCAGGTGCGGTGACCGAGCAGACATTGAACATCGCCTGTAGCACAGGTCAGTCGGTCTTGTTTGAAGTGCAGCCATTCCAAGAGGTTTTCTTGGGAGATACTTGGAAGCCGCGTGTTTCAGTCGGCTTTGGCGTCAACTGGCGCTCTCCCTTCGGACCATTCCGTATCGATATCGCCAAAGCCCTTGTTAAATATAAGGGCGACGATCCCAAATTGTTCACATTTAACGTAGGAACCCAATTCTGATGAAGACGATTACAAAAGCATTTCTCGCCGCATCGGCCCTGACGCTCGCGCCGATCGCGCCTGCTGGGGCTCAAACCGTTGCCTATTCCGATGTTCAGCAGGTTTTGAGCCTGTCTCAAGCGGCAAAGACAGCAGATCAGCAAATGCGCGTTACCTATAAGGCCTTTTATGATCAGCTTGAGTCGCGTTCACGTGTTTTGCAGGCGGAACTGAATGCCGCTGTTGTAAAGTTTCAGGCCGACCAAAAGGCAAATCCAAATAACCCAACTTTGGCAGCTCAGGCCAAGGCCGTTCAAGATAAGCAGCGCGCCGCCCAAGAGGAATTGGCCAAGTTGAGCGAGCCGCTGGAGCGGGTGAATGCTTATGTTCTCGAACAAATTGATACGAGGCTTGACGCTGCTGTGTCGACGGCAATGGCCAAGAAGAAGGTTGCTCTGTTGCTCCGCCGCGAAGCGATCATCAAGAATACACCGGGCACGGACCTGACGCAGGATATTGTTGCAGAGCTTAACTTGCTGGTTCCGAATGTGTCGATCACGCCGCCAGCTGACTGGCAGCCCGGTCAGCAGCAAGCCCGGCCAGCCGGCCCGCAGCCAGCAGCCCCAGCCCAGCAGCCCCAGGGTCGCTAAGTAAAAGGTGAGGGGGCGATAATGTCGAAGGATATTCGAGCGGTGCTGGCGGCCTTGCCGCACCGCTACCCCATGTTGCTGGTTGATCGTGTCGAAGAGATTGTCCCGGATCAGTCGATCCGGGCCATTAAGGCGGTCACGATTAACGAGCCATTTTTTCAGGGCCATTTTCCAGGTCGCCCGATTATGCCCGGCGTTCTGATTGTCGAGGCTTTGGCGCAGGCCGCGGGTGTTCTCGCAATTGAATCACTGGGGTTGGCGGGATCTGGTAAGCTTGTTTACTTCATGGCGATTGACGGCGCTAAGTTCCGTACGCCTGTAGAGCCGGGCTGTCTGTTGAGCCTTGAGGTGGAATTTGTGCAGAAGCGCGCCAGCGTCTGCAAATTTGCGGGCCGTGCCATGATGGACGGAAAGCTTGCAGCAGAGGCCAATTTCACGGCGATGATTGCTGATCCACCCTCCACTTAACGTCCCATTGCTTGCCATGAACAATTTGGGACGCTAAGGCGCGCTCAACCGAATTTCCAAGGCTGGTCGGAACCAGCCACAACCGGAGCAGTAAAATGAAAAAAGAAGGCCATCCCGACTATCACATGATCAAGGTTCAAATGACCGACGGCACCGTGTTCGAAACGCGCTCCACTTGGGGCAAGGAAGGCGACACGATGGTTCTCGATATTGATCCGCTTGCGCACCCAGCCTGGACCGGTGGTCAGCAGCGTCTTCTCGATGCGGGTGGTCAGGTTGCCAAGTTCAACAAGCGTTTTGGTGGCCTCTCGCTTAAGCGCTAAAGCCTTTGGGTTTGTCAGTGCAGGCATTAAAAAACCCCGGCCTTTCGGTCGGGGTTTTTCTTTATTCGGCTTCGGTCGCACCAGCCGCCTCATCTGGGCTGGTCGCGTCGATGATATCCGTGTCTTCCGCTGGATCATCCTCCGCCTCGATTAAGGCCGCGCTGACAATCTGTTCCTTATCAGACACATCAAACAGGCGAACGCCCGCTGTATTGCGGCCGATCACGCGCATGTCGGATACTTTCATCCGGATCATCTTCGCCTGATCGGTCACCAGCATGATCTGCGCCTGATCATGCGCGGGGAAGCTGGCAACCACAGCGCCATTACGGGCAATGTTATCGATGTTGGTGATGCCCTGACCGCCACGGCCCGTCCGGCGATATTCATAGGCGCTGGAGCGCTTGCCATAGCCATTGGCGCAAACGGTGAGAATAAACTGTTCCCGTTCCGCCATCTCGGCCATGCGTTCTTCGGACAGAGTGGGGTCGTTTTCATTATCCTTCCAAGGGGCGGAGCGAAGATAGGCTTCGCGCTCCTCCGGCGAGGCACCAGAGCGGCGCAAGATGGACAAGGAAATGACGTCGTCGCCACCCTTTAGGCTCATACCGCGCACACCAGTTGAGCTTCGGCTCTGAAACTCGCGAATATCGGTGCCCATGAAGCGGATGGCCTTGCCACTGCGCGATGCGAGCAGGACATCATCTTCCTCAGTCAACAAGGCAACGCCGATGAGTTTGTCATCCGCATCTTCGCCTTCAAACTTCATGGCGATCTTGCCGTTGGACGGAATGTTGGTGAAGGCATCCATGCTGTTGCGCCGCACAGAGCCCTTGGCCGTTGCGAACATCACATGGAGTTTGCCCCATTCTGCTTCGTCTTCGGGTAGGGGAAGAACGGTCGAAATCGTCTCATCCTTGGCCAAAGGCAGCAAGTTAACCATGGGCCGCCCGCGCGTGTTCGGGCCGCCTTCCGGCAGGCGCCATACCTTCATGCGATAGACTTTGCCCAAGGTGGAGAAGAATAAGACCGGGGTGTGCGTCGATGTGACGAACAATTCGGTCACGATATCTTCGTCCTTGGTCGACATAGCCGAACGGCCTTTGCCGCCGCGCCGTTGCGCCCGGAAGGTGTCGAGGCTCGTCCGCTTGATATAGCCGTCCACCGTGACGGTAACGACCATTTCTTCGCGTTCGATGAGGTCTTCATCATCTATGCCATCTGCGGCAGGGGCAATTTCTGAACGGCGTGGTGTTGCGAACTCATCTCTGACAGCGATCAGCTCTGTACGCATCACCTCGTAAAGCTTGACCCGGTCAGCGAGAATGGCGAGCAGCTCTTCAATACTGCCGGCAAGTTCCTTCAACTCACCGCCAATTTCATCGCGGCCTAAAGCTGTCAGGCGGTGCAAGCGCAATTCAAGGATAGCCCGGATTTGCGTCTCGCTCAGGCGATAGCTTTCGCCTGTGATTTCGGTCTCAACGGCTTCAACAAGGCGAATATAGGACGCGATTTCGGCGATTGGCCATTCGCGCGCGCCCAGCTTTTCACGGGCCTCAGCAGGACTGGACGAGCCACGGATGATCCGCACGACCTCATCCAAATTGGTGACGGCAATGACCAGGCCGAGCAAGATATGCGCACGATCCCGCGCTTTGTTCAGTTCAAACTTAGAGCGCCGCGTAATCACCTCTTCGCGGAACTTGACGAAGGATTCGATGATATCCCGAAGCGTCAGCGTTTCCGGGCGGCCGCCGCGAATGGCAAGCATATTGGCCGGAAAACTTGATTGGGCAGGGGTGTGCCGCCACAATTGATTGAGGACGACATCGGGTGTGGCATCGCGTTTCAAATCGATGACGATGCGGACGCCCAAACGGTTGGATTCGTCACGAATGTCGGAAATGCCCTCAATCCGCTTTTCCTTGGCCGCTTCGGCAATTTTCTCAACAAGGGCATTCTTGCCTTGCTGAAAGGGAATTTCGGTCAGGACAATCGAACGGCGGTCTCCACGGCCTTCCTCGACAACATGGCGAGAACGCACAATAATGGAGCCCTTGCCGGTGGCATAAGCCGAGCGCGCGCCAGCCAGGCCAAGGATCAGACCACCTGTTGGGAAGTCCGGTGCAGGGACATGCTCCATCAACTCTTCATTGCTGATGGCCCCATTTTCCATATAGGCAAGGCACGCATTTACGCGGGATGTTTGTTGCCATGCCAACAGCGATGCCGCCTGCGCCATTCACCAACAGGTTCGGGTAACGGGCAGGCAGGACGCGCGGCTCATCGCGGGAGCCGTCATAATTTGGCTGAAAATCAACGGTGTCTTTATCAAGATCTTCCAGCAGGCTCATGGCCGGCTTGGCAAGGCGCGCTTCGGTGTACCGCATGGAGGCTGGCGGATCGGGATCCATGGAACCGAAATTGCCCTGACCGTCCATCAAGGGCAGGCGCATCGACCAATCCTGCGCCAGACGCGCCAAAGCGTCGTAAATGGAGCTATCGCCATGTGGGTGATAATTACCCATGACGTCGCCGACGATCTTTGCCGATTTCCGGTAAGGCCGACCCGGGACAAAGCCACCTTCCTGAGCGGCAAAGAGAATACGGCGGTGAACGGGCTTCAAACCATCACGCACATCGGGAAGCGCGCGGGACACAATAACGGACATCGCATAGTCGAGATAGCTCGACTTCATTTCGTCCACGATGCTGATTGGCGAGATGTCCGAAGGATCCGCGACTATGGGGTCGTCTATGCTCAAAAAATGATCTTTCCAAAGAAAGGATTACCTATTGCTTTTGCCTAGTCCGCCCTGCCTGAAAATACCAGT
>RFSU01000164.1 GCA_009923795.1 Sphingomonadaceae bacterium | reverse complement strand
TGACATGCCCGCCGATGATTTTGCCAAGCTGACTGATAAGCTCTGGACCCAAGTCAAGCCACTCTACGACCAGCTGCATTGCTATACGCGCACCAAGCTCAATGAAAAATATGGCGATGCCGTTCAGCCCAAATCTGGGCCGATCCGGGCTGATCTTCTCGGCAATATGTGGGCGCAGGAATGGGGCGATATCTACCCGCTGGTCGCGCCCAAGGGCGCGGGCGATATCGGCTATGACATTGGCGACCTGTTGAAGGCCAAGGGCTATGATCCGCTCAAGATGGTGCAGACGGGCGAAGGCTTCTTCTCCTCGCTCGGCTTTGCGCCTTTGCCTAAGAGTTTTTATGAACGCTCTCAGATCACCAAGCCTGCGGATCGCGAAGTCGTGTGCCATGCCAGTGCCTGGGACATTAACAATGTCGATGATCTGCGGATTAAGATGTGCACCAAGGTGAACAGCGGTGACTTTGTGACCGTGCATCATGAGCTGGGCCATAATTATTATCAGCGCGCCTATAACAAGCAGAGCTTTCTCTATCTGAACGGTGCGAATGACGGCTTCCACGAAGCCATTGGAGATGCCGTCGCTTTGTCGATCACGCCTGAATATCTGGTGCAGATTGGCCTGCTCGATAAGGCGCAGGTGCCCAGCGCGGATAAGGATCTGGGCCTGCTCTTGCGTCAGGCGATGGATAAGGTGGCGTTCCTGCCCTTTGGCTTGCTTGTCGATAAATGGCGTTGGGGGGTGTTCAATGGCTCCATCCCGACGGCCAATTACAACAAGGGCTGGACGGATTTGCGCGTTCAATATCAGGGCATTATCCCGCCTGTGGAGCGCCGCGAAGCCAATTTTGATGCAGGGGCCAAATATCACATCCCCGGCAACACGCCTTATACGCGCTATTTCCTTGCGCGCATTTTGCAGTTCCAATTCTACAAAGCGGCCTGCGACATTGCGAAGTGGAAGGGGCCGCTCCACCGCTGTTCCTTCTATGGCAATAAGGATGTTGGCACACGCCTGAACGCCATGCTTGAAATGGGCGCGTCCAAGCCTTGGCCCGATGCGCTTCAGGCCTTTACCGGCAAGAGGGACATGGATGGCACGGCGATGATCGCCTATTTCAAGCCGCTGATGACCTGGCTGAAGGCCCAGAATAAGGGCAAGAGCTGCGGCTGGTAAGCGACACGACCCGGGCTGATAGGTCAGCCCGGGCCTTGTCAGGCATTGCGGGCCATCAACCCGCCATCCACCGGAATGACGGCGCCAGTGACAAAGCTGGACGCGGGCAGCGCGAGGTTGAGCGTCATGTGCGCCACTTCTTCAGGCAGGCCATAGCGGCGCAGGGCCGTCCGCCGCTTTGCAAAGATGGCCTTGTCCGCTTCTGGAACCTTCTCGGTCATGGCTGTCAGGATCGGGCCGGGGCAGATGCAGTTCACCGTAATGCCCTCCTTACCCAGATCGGCCGCAAGGCTACGGGTCAGGCCCGTCACCCCGGTCTTTGCAGCGACATAGGGCGTGTTTCCGGGCGTTGCCCCCAGCCCCTCGGTGGAGGCAATGTTGATGATGCGTGCGGCATCACTCTGCCGCAGCCAAGGGAGAGCGGCCCGAACCATCCGCTGCTGACCCGTCAGCATCACGGCCAAGGCGCGGGCCCAAATCTCTTCATAGTCTTCGTCCTCCAGCGGGCAAAAGCTGGAAACGCCGGCATTGTTGATGAGAATGTCGATGCCGCCAAACGCCGCCGCAATATCGGCCACCACGCGGGGGATCGCGTTGCCATCCGACACATTTAGGGCAAAGGCCTGTGCCCTAAATGGCCCGGCATTTGTGATTTCGGTGACCACGTGTTGGCACGCCGCCAGATCAAGATCGGTTACAGCGACATGCGCTCCCTCTCGTGCAAAAAGATGGGCCGTTGCCCGCCCCATGCCAGATGCCGCGCCGGTGATGATGACGACGCGCCCGGCAACCGACCGGCTCAAATTCTGATAAGGCTCCATATCCTCTCCTCTGGCAGGCTTAGCGGAACGGCGGCTCATTAAAGGCGCGCAATTTGCGGCTGTGCAGTTTTGCGCCTTCTGCCTTTAACTGGCGGCATGTTTCGATCCCGATCAGCAAATGTTCGGCAATCGCCCGCTCGTAAAAGCGGTTGGCCTGTCCGGGCAATTTAAGCTCCCCATGCAAAGGCTTATCGGACACGCAGAGCAAGGTGCCATAGGGCACGCGGAAGCGATAGCCTTGGGCTGCAATGGTCGCCGATTCCATATCAATGCCAATGGCGCGCGATTGGGAAAAGCGCAGCGCCGATTTGGAATAACGCAATTCCCAATTGCGGTCGTCGGTGGTCACAATTGTGCCCGTGCGCAGCCGCGCCTTGAGGGCGTCCGCGCTCTCCCCTGAGACAATTTCGGCCGCCTTGGCCATCGCCAGTTGAACCTCCGCAATGGGCGGAATTGGGATTTCCGGCGGCAGCAGATCATCCAGCACATGGTCATCGCGCAAATAGGCATGGGCCAGCACAAAATCGCCAATGCGCTGGCTCGCGCGCAGGCCGCCGCAATGGCCGATCATCAGCCAGGCTTCGGGGCGCAGCACCGCCAAATGGTCGGTGATCGTTTTGGCATTAGACGGGCCAACGCCGATATTGACCAACGTGATCCCGCTTTTGTCCGGCGCGGTCAGATGCCATGCGGGCATTTGGTGCCGCCGCCAAGCGCTGTCGGCAACGGCGCTTAACGGATCTTGTGTGTTCTCGGTGACGGTGACGCCACCGGGGCAGGACAGCATCGCATAGCCGCTCTCTCCGCCCAACTGGCTGCAGGCCCAGCGCACAAACTCATCCACATAGCGGTGATAATTGGTGAACAGCACATAGCGTTGCACATGTTCTGGCGGCGTGCCCGTATAATGTCGCAGCCGCGCCAGTGAGAAATCCGTCCGCAGCCCATCAAAAAGGGAGAGCGGGTGGGGCAGGCTCGGGTCGTTTAAGAGAAGCCCATCGGCAATTTCATCGCCAATCGCCGCCAGTTCGGTAGATGGGAACCAGCGGGCGAGATCAATCGCCCGCACATCGCCAAATTCAGTTCCCGCGTCGAGCACATAGGGAAAGGGAATTTCCTGTGTTCCCCGGCGGATATCAACGGTCACCCCATAATCGGCGATCAATATGTCTATCTGTTCGGCCAGATAATCGGCAAACAGAGCGGGCTTGGTGATGCTGGTGACATAATGGCCGGGGGCTGCTAGCCGCCCGAAGGAGCGTTGCGGCTCTGCGCTGTCGCTATCGCCCGACCAGAAGATGTGGATTTCGGGATAGGCATAGCTGCCATCGGTGCGGCTGGCCGGATCGGGCAGCGTGCCATGCGTGATATAGGTCTCAATATCGTCGCGAAGGCGGGTGACAGAGTCTTTGAAAAGGCGATCGAGCTGCGCAACAAGCGCCCGACCTTGTGGTGTCTTGGTCTGTTTATCCATCGCGGAGTTTTACACAAAGCTGTGGGTGCTCGCAAGCCGAGGGCGGAGACACAAAAAAAGGGGACGGCGATGCCCCGCCGTCCCCTGCTTTCCTCTCCCAGGAAACTATTACAGCTGTTCTAGCATATATTCTGCAGAACTCACGCGAAATTCGCCGGGGGCTTCCACAAAAAGATGCTCAACCTTGCCGTCATTGACGATCATCGCAAAACGCTGGCCGCGCGCGCCCATGCCGAATTTTGATCCGTCCATTTCAAGGCCAACGGCCTTTACAAAATCGCCATTGCCGTCTGCCAGCATCGTGACCTTGCCATCCACGCCAGAGGCCTTGCCCCAAGCGCCCATGACGAAGGCATCGTTGACGGCGGTGCAGGCGATGACATCAATACCCTTCGCCTTCAGGGCGTCGGCCTTTTCAACAAAGCCCGGCAAATGCTTGGCAGAGCAGGTCGGCGTGAAGGCACCGGGCACGGAAAAGAGCGCAACGCGCTTGCCAGCAAAAAACTCAGCAGAAGAAACCGGCTGGGGGCCTTCGGCAGTTGGGGTTACAAAGTTCGCAGCAGGAAGCGCATCACCAACAGCAATCGTCATCGTCAGATCCTCTCAAAAAGATGGGACGACCTATATCAAGGACGTGAGAGTCCGCAACATGACAATATCGTTAGAATTGTCTTAAACGCACCAAGGCGCGCGCCGTCCGCCCTGATAGGGCCGGGCCAGCCCCTCGCGCACCAGAATAAGGCCCAGAGACTGGCCGTCGCGTTCTAAGATGCGCAGCTTGCGGCCATAACGATCCCGATCCCGCTTAATGGGCTGCACAGAAAAGCGCCCCTGATTGAGGAGATCGCGCAGGCGCAGCGTTGCCTTTTCGCCCAAAAGCGCCTCTTGCGCGCAGCGGGCCGGATGAGTTTCGGGCGTATCAATATCTGCAATGCGGATTTTTTCACCTTGCAGCCAGATGGTGTCGCCATCCACAACGCAATTTTCGCCCCCGCCCTGTGTGCACAGGGTAAAGCGCGCCTGGCGGGCTTGGGCTGGCTGTGGGGGGATAGAGAGGGCGGCAAGCCCGCTCAGGATCACAGCCGCAAGGATCGTTTTCATGATCGACATGAACGGCCTGTCGAGCACAAAGATTTACGCTCAAAGCGCAACCCACCCCATTTTGGCCGGATTGATTGAAGTTGAACGCCGCCCTACCCATCTCTGGTCTTACAGCGTTCATATAGAAGGGGCGTTGTGCTTAGAATTCTGTGCCGCCACGCTGAGGAGAGCCGCTATTATGATGCCCCGTTCAATCTCACCATTTTCGAACCGATTCTTTGGCGCGGCCACGGCCTTGCTGCTCGCGACCTGCGGCGGCGGGACAATTCAGGCGCAGGAGGGCATGTCTGCCGCCCCCTATAGCATGACGGAACAGGGCCGGTTCAACGAGCCTTGGGCCATGGCCTTCCTGCCCGATGGCCGGGCGCTGGTGACGGAGAAATCCGGACAGCTCAAACTCTGGCGCGACAAGGGCAATGTGACCCCCGTGTCTGGTGCACCCAAAGTCTCCCCTGCGGGTCAGGGCGGGCTTGGGGATGTTGTTCTGCATCCCGATTTTCCCCGCAATCAGATGGTCTATCTCAGCTGGGTAGAGGCGGAGGGCGATGTGAAGGGGGCTGCTGTCGGTCGTGCCCGCTTGATTGAAGACAGCGCAGGCGCGCGTCTAGACGGGC
>RFSU01000163.1 GCA_009923795.1 Sphingomonadaceae bacterium | reverse complement strand
GTGCGCAGATTTCCAAGGGTGGAAAGACAGTTGCAAAGGATCGCGAAACCGGTGGGTATAAGCGGCTGTCGACCGAGGATTATGACTTCTCCGCGCGAGGGATTCTCGTGGCATCCTATCGTATGGCCTCAATGTCCGCGCTGGGAATGGCAAGTTTGGATCCACTCGAGGACGGCGAGCGGGGTTGCATCACGCTGACTGCATCTGCTGCGGCGCAGGATGCTCAGATCGGACAGGTTGCTTATGGCAGCTGCAAGGCAGGCGTGAACGGCCTTGTCCTCCCTATTGCGCGTGACCTGATGGATTTGGGTATACGCTGCAATTCGATCATGCCGGGCATTTTTGCTACGCCGCCGATGCTCGCGCTTAACGATCGCGCGCCGCAAATATTTGAGGGGCTCGCTGCCTCTGTTCCGTTCCCAAAGCGCCTTGGCAAGCCCGAGGAGTTTGGCAGCCTTGTGCTTGAACTGAACCGCAACACCTATTTCAACGGGCAAGCAATCCGGCTCGACGGTGCCATCCGGATGCCGCCACGATGAGGCCAGTGTTGAGGATACCCCATTGACCGGCCACGAACGCATCGTTCGCAATCCTGCTGGGTCGTCTCCAGCTAGGCGCGCCAATTCTGTTCGGCGAACGTCAACGATAGATGTAGGCTGGCCGGACGGCTTCGGACAGCCAATGCTGATGATTGGCCGCGCGCGCGATGTGCTGACAGGGCCTGATGGAGGCGGTCTGAAGCTGTTGGGCGAAGACAGTTTCCGAATCCTCGCAACCTCGCGCAGAGAGATACTGGAAATTGCAGTCGAGCCGCAACGTCCCTCAATCGGCGCGCTTATTGGTGCGCGTGGCGGCGGGCATTTGCGCGCTTTGCTGGCAGAGGTCATGCCGGAAGAACGCACTAATGGCTCGCCACTCAACCTGATCCTCGACGATTACTCCGGCGCAAGCCTTGTTGCGGGCTGGATCTGGTCGCAATGGACCGACGCTTGGGCAGAGCGTATTGCCGACAATGGCGCCCGTTCAACCGCCGGGCGAAATGGCGTGATGACGGATATTTGCGCTGGCTTCGCGGCTGGCTCGACGGCGCTGGCGGAGGACGGTTCCAGTATGCATCCCCAGAACAGCGCCGAGGTAGTCTCGCTGCGCAATCCTGACGATCCGGATGGATGGCATGTTTTTGTTGACCATGAACCCGTCAGTTTCCGCCGTGCCCGCCGCATCGATATCTGGCGCGAGGGCGAGGACGTCCAAATCGAAATCGGTTTTCAGGATAGCGGCATAAATCCAAAGGGCGGGCGGACTGCCGTGCACGAATATGTGGTGCACGCGGTCGCGCGTGGTCCCGATTTCGCGTTGGCGCATGTCGAGGTTGATCCACGCGTCCTGCCCTATCGTGAATGCCCCAATGCCGCGCCCAATGCAGAGCGGATGATTGGCAAGCGACTGTCGGACTTCCGCCGCAGCGTGCTGGATGAACTGACGGGGCCACTCGGCTGCACCCATCTAAACGATGTACTCCGTTCCATGTCGGAAATACCGCTGTTGGTTGCTCAGCTGGCTAAATGATGCATATTAGTCACATTGGCGAACCATCATCAGGGCGAACCAGAAACGAGTTGCGCGGCCTGTGCTACCTAGTTATACAAGTTATAGAGGAAGCTCTTGAAAGAGCAAAAATGGGAGAGTGAAATGGCTGTTTTCAAAGGTGCCTCAAGGGGCTTTTTCGTCAAAATTTTGTCATCGGCATCCGTTGCTGCGCTTGGCCTTGGAGCATTTGCTGCGCCATCCTTCGCGCAAGAAGCCGAAGAAGCCGATGACTCCGGCTTGACCGAAATCATTGTAACGGCGCGAAAGGTTGAGGAAAATCTTCAGGAAGTGCCGGTTGCGGTTACGGCCTTTTCCGGGGAAGACCTTGAAAAACAGAATATCCAGAAGGTCGAAAATCTCGCGAACTTTACACCGGGATTGAGAATGGTTCAGGCACAGTCAACTCCTACGGCGATGACGATTGCGCTTCGTGGCCAAGTCCAGACCGATATCCTCGTCACACTTGATCCCTCGGTTGGCACTTATGTCGATGGCGTTTATTGGGCGCGTGCCTATGGCCTCAACGGCAACCTGCTCGACATCAAATCGGCACAGGTGCTCAAGGGCCCGCAAGGGACGCTTTTCGGTCGTAATACAACGGGCGGCGCGATCCTGATCAATAGCAACGATCCCAATTTGGATGAATTTGGTGGCAGGCTCTCGGCAACCTATGGCCGCTTCAATGAATTTGAGGCAACCGCAGTCTCCAATATCCCTATCATTCCCGGGAAACTGGCGCTCCGCCTTGCAGGTTCGCGCTTACACCGCGATGGCTACACGACCAACGCTGCACCAGCGACGGCTACAACAGTGCTTGTTGGCAATACCGCGGTTGCCCGTGGCCCGTTCCCGGGCTCACAGAACGGACAGAAGTATGACAATCGCGATCGCTGGAATTTCCGGGGCAAGTTGCTCGCGCAGCTGACGGACAATTTCAGCCTCCTATTCTCCGGTGAATATTTCGACTCTGATGAAACCACGCCAGCTCGCGCACTCCGCCTCGCGACGAATGCGTACACTGCGTCGAATACAACCTACAACGTTGCCAACACTTCAGCGTTGTTCGTGGGCGCAACGAACGCCGGGCTTCCACTCCTGCCTGCAAATTTTCCCGCAATCTTGGGCGTAGGCTATACGCGCCTGAATGCAGATATTGCGGCAGCAGCAGCCGCACCGAGCATCGTTCTCAACAACGAACGCCCCTATGCCACGGCCCGAACCTATAGCTATGGTCTGACCGCCGCGCTCGATACGCCGTGGGGTGAGGCGAAGCTGATTACAGGCCTGCGCAAGGTACGCACCAATGCGGGGCTTGATCTGGAAGGATCGCAATATGCGATTCACTTCACCGAAGGTCAGCAGGAGATCAAACAGCAGTCGATCGAACTGCAAACGACGGGCAAGGCTTTTGACGGGGCGCTCGACTTCGCGGCAGGCGTTTTCGCTTTCCACGAAACCGGCTTTGACCAGTCGATCTCGATCACTGTGCCCGCATTGAACGGTACAACTTCACACTTTGGCGCCAGGATCGATAACGACAGTAAGGGTGTATATGGACAAGGTTCCTGGCATATCACCGATGCGCTGACCTTTACCGGCGGCTTGCGCTATTCGGTGGATGACAAAGGCATTACGTCGTTCAATAACAATTATGTTCGGGCAACCGGCGTTACAATTTGCTCCATCCAGGGGGGGAATTTAGGCAATCTGGGTAGCGAGATTGTGCGACCGGTTGGATGTGCGATTACCCGGCGTGACAGCTTCAGCGGCTGGTCTTACACCGCTGGACTGGACTATAAGCTTAGCGACGGCATATTGGTCTATGCCAAAACGTCGAAAGGCTTTCGTTCGGGCGGACAAAATCTGCGTGCACCGAGTACGGTGGCCTTCTTGCCTTTCAAACCTGAGATCGCTTATTCTTACGAAATTGGCCTGAAGAGCGAATTTTTTGATCGCAGGGTTCGGCTAAACCTTGCTGCCTATACCAGCGATATCAACAATATTCAGCGTTCAACGCTGATCGCGGTTGCGCCAATACCGCCGTCGACTGTTTCGGGGACGGCAACGATATTGAGCAACGCAGGTAAGGCGCGGATCAAGGGGATTGAGGCGGAGCTTACGGCTTTAGTCTTCCCCGGTTTGACCTTATCTGCGACCGGTGCGTTGACCGATCCGAAATATGTATCATTCGCTGACCTTTCGGGTGATCGCTCTTTTGAACGCTTTACGGGCGTTGCGAAGAAGCAATTCTCGCTGGCGGCGGATTATTCGACTGAATTTGGTGAAGACGGCAAAATCAATCTGCACGTTGATTATTCATGGCGCGGCGACTCGCCAACGGCAGACTATTTCTTTGCCGCCAACCCGCAAAACGCCGCGATTGTGGAGGCAACAACGGCCAAGGCACTTGGCACTGTCGGGGCCAGGGCTTCGGTTGATTTCGGGAATTTCGGGGTCGCCATATTTGGCCGCAACCTGACAAACGAGCGTGACTTTGTGCAAAATCTGCTCGTCGCGCCACTGGGCTACATCACCGGAATTCGTAACGAACCCCGGACCTATGGTGTAACCGGCACGGTCAAATTCTAAAAGCCCTTCGTCAAACAGGGGAATAGAGGGGAAGGCCGGGCAACCGTCCTTCCCCTTTTTCGTTGCTGAAAGGACGCACAAAGATGCCGCCGCCTGTCACCAGTTTCCGCCGCAATATCACCTTCGTCCTGTTCTTTCTTGTTGCCATCCTCTCTTATGTAGACCGGCAGATTTTCACGCTGTTTCAGGATGATATCAAGGCGGAACTGGGCCTCGGCGATGGCCAGCTGGGGCTGCTGACCGGCATGTCTTTCGCGCTCTTCTATGCCCTCGCTGCTTTCCCGATTGCCCGCTATGCTGACCGGGGAGACCGGCGGCTGGTGGTGGCGCTGTGTGTGATCGTCTGGAGCGCAGCGACCGCCTTGTGTGGCATAGCCCATAGCTTCTGGCAGATGGTGCTGGCGCGTATTGGGCTAGCAGCTGGAGAAGCGGGAGCGGGGCCAGCGTCGATGTCGCTCCTCACCGAAATCTTCCCGCCCGAGAGGCGTACAATCGTCATTTCGTCGATGCTTGCGGCGAGTGCCATTGGCATTTCGGGTGGGCTTTGGCTTGCGGGCGGGCTTTCGCAATATTTTGGCTGGCGCGAGGTGTTCCTGATCGTTGGTCTGCCGGGTATGTTGTTGGGCCTTGCCGTCTGGATGCTCGCGGCCGAGCCAAGGCGCGGCAAGGGAGAGGTGGTTATCCCGCCGCAACAGATCGGATTTATGGAGGTATTCCGTACCATGGCCGCCAATGTTTCGCTCCGCTGGATCGGCCTGCTGCTAATGATGGTGCCAGTCTCCGGCTTTGCCTTCATCATCTGGGGCGCCTCCTTCTTTCAGCGCGTGCACGGCATGTCCAAGGCGGAAACCGGATTCTGGCTGGGCACGGCGATGGCGGTCGGCTTGGTGCTGGGCAATTTCATGGCGGGCTGGGTGGCGGACAAATATGGAAAGGATAATCCGCGCTTTAATGGTTGGTTCGCCGGGCTTGGTTTGGTCGCGGCATTCCCCATGGCCCTGCTCTTCATCTGGTCCCCCAATCCCTATGTCGCGCTCGCAGCCTTTGTCGGCATGAAGTTCGTTATGACGCTGCATCTCGGCCCGATCATTGCCCTGTGC
>RFSU01000162.1 GCA_009923795.1 Sphingomonadaceae bacterium | reverse complement strand
TTAATAGCGTATCGCTGGCCTGCAACTGGCCTTTGAACATCAATGCGCGCCAAGCCGTTAGCCCCGTGAGTACGGTCGCGGCGGCTTCTTCCCAACTCATGAAATTAGGCTTGGGGGCAAGGTTTTCAGCAGGCACGCAGATATACTCGGCAATCGTTCCTGCGTGGGGCATGCCGAGCAAGCCAAATTCCGGCATGGGTGCATGGCGGTTGCCGCCCCAGTCCAGCCCGGGATAGATGACGACTTCATCGCCGACGGTCACGCCCGAAACGTCGTCACCGATCATATCTACCACGCCGGCGCCATCGCAGCCCATGGTCGTGGGCAGGTTCATGCCGGGATAAAGACCGCGCGCAATCCACATTTCGCGGTGGTTGATGGACGCGGCCTTGATGGCAACGCGCACTTCACCGGCCTTGGGTGTGGGAGTATCAACATCGGCCACGCAGACGGCTTCTGGACCTTCGGTGGTTTCCTGCAAAAGGGCTTTCATGTCTCTCTCTTTCGTTTTCGTCAGAACGAACGGGGAAGGCCGAGTGTTTCGGCGATGCCGTTTCTGACCATTTCGTTGGTGACAGGGCCGATCCGCCAAAGGCGGCTGTCGCGCCAATAACGCTGCATGTCAGTTTCCGCTGAATATCCCATGCCACCCAGGATCTGGATGCCCATGTCCGCTGCCTTGTTGGCGTTTTCAGAGGCGAAGAGCTTCAGCATGTTGGCTTGGTTGCCGACATTCTCGCCACGTGCCTGCGCGTCCGCGCAGTAGTGAAGCAGAAGTTCGGTCGTCTGCTGCATTGTCGCAATATCGGCGATGTAGTGCTGCAAGATCTGGAACTGGCCGATATACTTGCCAAATGCTTTGCGCTGCATGACATAGGCCAGAGCATCCTCCAGCACGCCGTCGATGACGCCCAGACAGAAGGCGCCGACCATGATGCGTTCATTGTTGAGCGTCGGCAGCAACGTGTGCCAAGCGCGATGAGGCTCTGCGAGAACGTTTTCGTCGGCCACGAACACATTGTCATAGACGACCGTGCAACTGCCCATGGAGCGCATGCCCAGCTTGGCGAGTGGCGTGATCTTCACCCCTGCCGATTTTGCGGACACCCAGAACAGCGTCAGCCCCTGATGTTTTTTTTCGACGTTCTTGTCGGTGCGTGCGATGCATAGCAGATAATCTGCGACGTGCGCCGAAGAGCTCCATATCTTTTCGCCGTTCAGCACCCAGCCGCCATCTACTTTTTCAGCTGTTGTATAGAGGCTGCCGAGCAGATCGGTCCCGCCGCCTGGTTCTGTGAAAGAAATAGCCGCCTTCAAGCGGCCTGCAGCAATCTCTGGCAGATACTTCGCCTTTTGCTCGGGCGTTCCGTACAGCCCGATCGACTTTGATCCTGCAAACGACGTGATCCCCCAGATCCAAGCGAGGCCGCCGAGGGAGCGGGCCAGTTCGCGGGCGAGTAGCATTTGCATCAGCACGTCGCCGCCTTGGCCCCCGAAGTCTTCCGAAACGCCGACGCCGTGGAAGCCTGCATCTGTGAATTTGTCCCAAAGCGCATAGGGATAATTTTGCTCGTCGGCTTCCAGCTTTCGGGCCCAGTCCTTCGGACATTCCGTGTCGACCCAGCGACGGACCATGTCGCGAAATGCGCGGTGCTCTTCCGGAAGTTCGAAATCCATATTCAGGTTTGCTCGCTCGTTTCGGCGCTACGGTCGGGTGTGGTTGCCACCAGACCATTGTCAAAAGTCATGTTATGACCACCTATCGGCGGATAGGATTTTAGGCTTGCGCTCAGAATTTTCCTGACTGATAAGGACTGTAACTGGGCAAAAGAGCGGCCAACATCGCCTTGTCCCGATGGAAAGAGGATGTTTGCGATGGGTGTGGTTACAACCACCATCAAGCCGCCACGTGCTGCTCACAAATATGTTCGCCGGGAAAGCATTGAACAGCTTGCGAAAGCGGTCGGTATGGCGCGGGTCGTGACGGTCAGCAGCCCTGCTGGCTTCGGCAAAACCACCGCCATGTTGTGCTGGGCGGACATGTTGGGCGCGCAAGGCAGGCCTGTGCTGTGGATTGCGGCGCGCGCGGGGATCGATTCGCTTCAGACATTTCTTGATGCACTGGGGGCCGCAAGCGTGGCGGCAGGCCTGAATCCTGATGGGACGCGTGAGATTATTGGCCAGCGTGGCTGGCTCGCCAGTTTGTCGCAAGGCAGCGGACCTCGCCCCATCTTGTTTATCGATGATGTGCAGCTTCTGTCTGCGGAAATCCGGGAATTCATCGACCAGTTGATTGCCAGCGCTCGTGATTCACTAACTACCGTCATCGCTTCACGAGGAGAAAGCGGGATCAACCTTGCCCGCATGCGGTCGTTGGGTCATCTTACCGAGGTGCGCGTCCGGCATCTCATTTTCGACAATGAAGAGGCCTCGCTGCTGATACAGCAAGAGAGCAGCAATGCCATCCCCGCGAACGAACTACAGCGGATGATTGTCGATACGCAGGGCTGGGCCGCCGGGCTTGTACTGGCGGTCGGCGCGTGGCAGCGCGATCATGATGAAGGTTACCCTCCATGCGGCGGCACCACAGGTCTGCGCAATGAATTTGCGAGCTATTTCCATGAAGAGGTGCTTGCTGGTCTGCCTCAGAACATCCGCGACTTCCTCGTTGATACATCGATCCTAGAAGAGTTGACGCCTTCAGCTTGTGCCGCGGTTGTCGATACGGAAGACGCAAGGGTGATCTTGGAGGACGTCTTTGAACGCGGACTGTTTTTGGCCGAAATTGACCGCGAGCTGAGCCGTTACCGCTATTACAGCTTATTCAGAGAAACGGTGCTTGGTCGCCTGGCGATGCGCGCGCCCGAACGGGCAAGCCGGCTGCATTGTCGGGCAAGCCGTTTCTTTGGGTCGATAGGCGAGTTCCAGCAGGCGCTCGATCATGCCGTGCAAAGCGGGGACAAAGAGTTTCTGGCGGATCAGCTTGAGCAGTTTGCCGAGCCGATGATTTATGGCGGCTTGCTCTATCGAGTTGATGAGCTTGCCAGCGACTTGCCTTGGGAACTTCTGCAAAACTGCCCGTCGGTGCTGCTTGCCATGTCTTGGCGGCGCAGCCGACGACTGGCGTTTAAGTCGTCCGAGCGGATGATTGAGGGGGCCCAGCTGGCAATTGCTGAGGCCTTGGAATGCGGTGAGATTGACGAATACCAGAGCGCCCAGATCCAGATGCGCGTGCGACACCGGCAAATCATGCTTGCGGCGGCCCGCGACAACATGCCCTTTGTCGAGCGGGAGTCGGAATTGCTGCTGGATGACCTTGGAGACGATCATCCTTATCTGAGTTGCACCCTGTTGGCGCAATTGCTGTCCGCCCGGCGCGAACTCTATCATTTCCACGACATGTTGCGTCTGGAGGCGGAGCTGCGCAAGGCTCTGGGAAGGCCGGGCTCAGACTTTGCCTCCATCGCCCTCAAATCCTCGGTCGCCCCAACTTTGGTGGCGCAGGGCAAGACCCAGTTGGCCCGTCAGTTACTGACGGAAGCCCACGGTCTTGCCATTGATATGGAAGGGCAGATTTCAGGCCTTGCCGCTCTTCCCGCTCTTCCCTTGGCGGAACTGCATTACGAATGCGGAGAACTGGATGACGCTGCGCGATTGGTTGAGGGCTATTTGCCGTCGATCCGTCAATGGGGTTTTGTTGATCAACTTGCTTCAGGATTTCTGGTGCGCGCGCGTCTGGCAGCGGCAGAGGGTGACATGGCCAGTGCGCTCTCCGGCCTTGAGGAAGCGCAGTTGGTTGCCATCGAATGCGGGCTTGATCGGCTCCGGGCGCTAGTACTGTCGGAACAGGTACGGATGCTGGTGAAGGCCGGACAATTGGAACAGGCCGAACAGCTTTTCCATTCGAGCGATCTAAGCTTTGAAAGCGAGCCGGTGCCGACCCTCAACCCCACGCGTCTCAACGAATGGCTCGCGATTGCGTGGCTACGTTTGGAAATGCATCGTTTTCGTCTGGTACGATCGCGCAAAATTGCCAAGCGCTGGCTCGAATTTGTCCGCAAACGCGGGGCGATCCGGTCTGCTGTGACGTTTGAACTCCTGCTTGCCGAAATTGCAGTGCTTGCAGGCAACCGGTCCGAAGCACGCAGATCGGTGCGGGCAGCGGTTGAACTGGCAGAGCCTGGCGGCTGGGTGCGGCCCTTCGTTGACGAAGGGGATGCGGTTTCGTCGCTTCTTATCGAATCCTATGCCAATGGACCGGTGCTCGATTCTCCTGTTGACCGGTTCGCCGCCAAACTTGTCTCGGTGTTGCGCGGGACGCCCCATATCTCGACCGACGATGATGACGATTTTGGTCTCGGGAGCGGCCTGTCTCTGCGCGAAGTCGAAATTCTAACGATGGTGAGTGGCGGTCTGCGAAACCGGGAAATCGGCGACCGGCTGGGCCTGACCGAAGGGACGGTCAAATGGTACATGCAGCAAATCTACGACAAACTCGGCGTCAGGCGACGCCCTCAAGCCGTCATTCGTGCGCGGCAACTCGGAATTCTGTCGTGAAGACGCACCTTTCAACCTATCGAAGGAAAGATTGAGAAGCGGACTGCTGTTTCTAGCAACGACTGATACCCGAATATTCGCAGGAGCAGCGCGTGGCAAAAGGCAAGGTAATCATCAGTTGCGCAGTGACCGGGGCGATTCACACGCCATCCATGTCGCCGCACCTGCCCATCACGGCAGAAGAAATTGCTGAAGCGTCGGTCGGCGCGGCGGAGGCTGGGGCGGCGATCATCCACCTCCACGCACGCAACCCCGTGGATGGAAGGCCTGACCAGAACCCCGACCTTTTCGAACCCTTTCTGAAAGTCATCAAGCAGCGGTGTGACGCTGTGATAAACTTGACGACGGGCGGGCATCCATCCATGCCCCTTCAGGAGCGGCTTCGCCCCGCCACAACGTTTCAGCCTGAAGTCGCCTCACTCAACATGGGGACGATGGGTTTTGGCCTCTTTCCGATGCTGGACCGTTATTCCGACTGGAAGCATGAATGGGAACCCGCCACACTCGCCGGCTCGCGCGATCTCGTATTCAAGAACACGTTCAAAGACATTGAAGACCTGCTCTCCTTGCTGACGCCGCTCGGCACCCGGTTTGAATTTGAGTGCTATGACACCAGTCACCTCTATAATCTTGCGCATTTCCGGGATCGCGGGCTCGTAAAGGGGCCCCTGTTCATTCAGACCTGCTTTGGCATATTGGGGGGCATCGGCAGCCATCCGGACG
>RFSU01000161.1 GCA_009923795.1 Sphingomonadaceae bacterium | reverse complement strand
TTATAGTTTATTATAATTATATTGCAAAAGACTTAATTTTGAAATAATCATATAAATCTCTTGGGATGCAATAAATATTTAAACGATTTAGAGGCATTATTAGAGAAACATTTTCCGCCCATGGGAGTTCGCTTTGCGGTTGAAGAATTGCCGCTGTCCCTTTTCGAGACGTGCTGACAGAGCGGGAGCGTCAGGTTCTGCAAGGCCTGTGTGAGAGCCTATCGAACAAAGAAATTGCCCGCCGTCTCGACATTAGTGAGCCGACAGTGAAGGTTCATGCACAGGCGGTGTTTCGTAAAATTGGGGCCCGCAACCGCACCCATGCGGCGATCATCGCGCGTGAGAACGGCTTTACGTGAGGAAGATTGGTTTCGCCTAAATAGGCATGAAAAGCTGCTTTATCTTGTAGTCTGTTGCCTAGGCGGAACGCCCATTTTCGGCTAAATGGCACTTATAAGCGAGGCTAACTCGCATGATGTCGGTCGCAATTCACGAACTGTCGGCGCCAATGTGCCGCTAATGGAGTTGCAAGATATGAAAGCCAAATTCCTTCTCGCTATGTCAACTGCTTTGGTCATAGCTCTCCCGGCGCAAGCGGGGGTTGTCCTCACATCCGTTCCCGGTTCAAGTTCTTATTCCGGCCCGACACCGACCTATGACTTTGAAACGGCCGCTCCAACTTCTGGTGGCTCGATTGTTACCGGGAATGCGGCAGGGCAGCATGCCCAGCCATTTGGTAGCACCGGCAAATATTGGTCGGTCGGCCCAAGCGATGGCTCGCCAGGTATTCTTGATTTGACTGGTTTTGGTTCAATCCAATCGATCAGTTTTATCTGGGGTTCGGTCGATGCCTATAACGGCCTCGACGTGTTAGCCAATGACCTGACGACGGTGCTTTACAGCTTCACGGGCATAAATGCAGCCGTCAACCCAAATGGTAACCAGGCCAACCCAATTACCAACCCACTGGCAACCCTGACCTTTTCTGGGGCGGATATGTCGCTTGCCGGCGGTCTGCGGCTGACCTCATCTCAAAATGCTTTTGAGATTGATAACTTGTCCGTGGCCGGTGTTCCAGAGCCGGCGTCTTGGGCCATGATGCTTGCGGGCTTTGGCATGATTGGGGGCGCATTGCGCCGCAGATCAAGCGCTGTTGCCGTATAGATCCTCTCCGATAAACTGAGACAAGAGGGGCGTGGATTGGTGTCCGCGCCCCTTTTTTCGTCACTCCAATGGGGCACACGCGTCCAAAGTCGACACGATGGCGGAGGTTACTCTAGACAGCGACCTTGGTTATGCCGCCGCTTTCAGAGCCGCAATGGCGGCCGCTGCAACGGGGCTTAAGCCTTCGTCGCCATGATCGAAGATGAGCTTCTTCATCCGGGGATCCCAGAAGAGCTGGATATGCTCCGCTGTCGCGGCCGTTGGATCCCCCTCATACGCCAAATTGGTGGCGATCTGGTTCGCCATGCGCACCAGATTGTCGATCGTGGTCATTCGGCAGCCTCAGCAGCAGGCGCGATGCGGCGTGATCGGCGCTGCAGGTCCATATAATCTTCCTGCCACTGCGTCGGCCCGTTTGACGGCGTAATTTGCACTGCCGTCACCTTATATTCCGGGCAATTGGTCGCCCAGTCGGAATAGTCGGTAGTGACGACATTGGCCTGTGTCAGCGGGTGGTGGAAGGTGGTGTAGACAACCCCCGGCGCCACGCGATCAGTGACGCTGGCGCGCAATGTGGTTTCTCCGGCACGGCTGGCCAAGCGCACCCAATCGCCCGATTTGACGCCACGGTTTTCGGCATCGACGGGGTGGATTTCCAGCACATCTTCTTCATGCCAGACGACATTCTCTGTCCGGCGCGTCTGCGCCCCCACATTATATTGGCTGAGGATCCGGCCTGTTGTGAGCAACAGGGGGAAGCGTGGCCCCGTGCGTTCATCGGTGGGCACATAATCTGTGACCACGAACTTGCCCTTGCCGCGCACAAAGCCATCAATATGCATGATGGGCGATCCATTGGGCGCGCTTTCATTGACCGGCCATTGGAGCGAGCCTTCCTCGTCCAGCCGATCAAAGCTGACACCCGCAAAACTGGGGGTGAGGCGGGCCACTTCGTCCATGATCTGCGAAGGGTGGGTATAGCCCCAGTCCAGACCAAGTGCCTGCGCCAATTTTTGCGTGACTTCCCAATCCTCATAGCCGTTCAGCGGGCTCATCACCTTGCGCACTGGCTGAATGCGGCGCTCCGCATTGGTGAAGGTGCCGTTCTTTTCCAAAAAGGTCGATCCGGGCAGGAAGATATGCGCATAATTGGCGGTTTCATTGAGGAACAGGTCATGCACGATGACGCATTCCATCGCCTCCAGCCCGGCGGCGACATGATGGGTATTGGGGTCGGACTGAAGAATATCCTCGCCCTGAATGTAGATTGCCTTGAACACGCCGTCGGTGGCGGCATCCAGCATATTGGGGATGCGCAGGCCGGGTTCTGGATCCAGCGCCACGCCCCATTCACGCTCAAACAGCTCACGCGTGGCGACATCCGAAATATGCCGATAGCCCGGCAGTTCGTGCGGGAAGCTGCCCATATCGCAGGCGCCCTGCACATTATTCTGCCCGCGCAAGGGGTTCACGCCCACGCCGCGCCGTCCGACATTGCCCGTTGCCATAGCAAGATTGGCAATGGCCATCACGGTTGAGGAGCCTTGTGAATGCTCTGTCACGCCAAGGCCATAATAGATCGCGCCATTGCCACCCGTTGCATACAGACGAGCGGCAGCCCGCAGGTCTGCGGCTGGAACTTGGGTGATGGCTTCCAGCGTTTCGGGGCTGTTGCGCTCTTCCGAAACAAAGGCCGCCCAATCCTGAAACTCATCCCAATCGCAGCGGTCCCGCACAAAGGCTTCGTCCACCAGTCCTTCGGTGACGATGGTGTGCGCCATCGCGGTCAGAACCGCGACATTGGTGCCGGGGCGCAGCGGCAAATGGTGCTGCGCCTCAATATGCGGGGAACGGACAAGATCGGTGCGACGCGGATCAACAACGATCAGCTTGGCCCCTTGCCGCAGCCGCCGTTTCATTCGGCTGGCAAAAACCGGGTGACCATCGGTGGGGTTCGCGCCGATGACAAGGATGACGTCTGTGTCCTCCACGCTGTCAAAATCCTGCGTGCCCGCCGACGTCCCAAAGGTCGTTTTCAGGCCATATCCCGTGGGAGAGTGGCAGACGCGCGCACAGGTATCGACATTGTTATTGCCAAAGCCCGCGCGGATGAGTTTTTGGACGAGGAAGGTTTCCTCATTGGTGCAGCGGGAAGACGTGATGCCGCCCAGCGCATTGCGGCCATATTTTGCGCTAATCCGCTTGAGTTCGGATGCTGCATAGGCAAAGGCCTCATCCCAGCTGACTTCCCGCCAAGGATCGCTGATCGCGCTGCGGATCATGGGCTTTAGGATGCGTTCCTGATGCTGGGCATAGCCCCATGCAAAACGACCCTTGACGCAGCTATGGCCGCGATTGGCCTTACCATCTTTCCAGGGGACCATCCGCACCAATTGTTCGCCGCGCATTTCCGCGCGGAAGGTGCAGCCGACGCCGCAATAGGCGCAAGTGGTGACAACGGCGCGTTCCGGCGTGCCGATTTCCACCACCTTTTTCTCAACCAAGGTCGCCGTCGGGCAGGCCTGCACACAGGCCCCGCATGACACGCATTCGGAACCAAGAAAATTGTCCGATGCCATCCCTGCGGAAATTTTGGAGTCAAAGCCACGACCTTGGACGGTCAGCGCCAAGGTGCCCTGCACCTCATCACAGGCGCGCACGCAGCGCGAACAGGCGATGCATTTGGACGGATCAAAGTCAAAATAAGGGTTGGAGTGATCCTTAGCCTGACCCAAATGCGTCGCCTTTGGCTCATAGCGCACATCGCGCAGGCCAACGGCCCCCGCCTGATCCTGAAGCTCACAATCGCCATTGGCCGCACAGGTCAGGCAATCCAGCGGGTGATCGGAGATATAGAGCTCCATCACGCCCTTGCGCAGCTTTTGCAAATGCGGCGTCTGGGTGTGCACGATCATGCCGGGTTCGACAGGTGTGGTGCAGCTTGCAGGCGTCCCACGGCGGCCGTCAATTTCCACGAGGCACAAACGGCATGATCCGAAGGAGGCCAGGCTATCTGTGGCGCAAAGCTTAGGGATTGCCGTGCCTTGTTCAGCAGCAGCGCGCATCACGCTGGTGCCGGAAGGGACGGTGACGGCGCGGCCGTCAATCGTCAGCGTCACATCCTCTTGCGCGCGCGAGGCGGGCGTTCCGAAATCGCTTTGTGGCTGGTAGGTCATGCTATCACCGCTCCCCAAAATCTTCTGGGAAATGAGTCATCGCCGAGAGCACAGGATAGGGGGTAAACCCGCCCAGCGCGCAGAGCGATCCAAATTTCATTGTATCGCATAAATCCTCGATCAAGGCGAGGTTTTCTGAGATATTCTCACCGGCCAGAACGCGATCGAGCGTTTCGATCCCCCGTGTCGAGCCAAGCCGGCAGGGGGTGCATTTGCCGCAGCTTTCGGCCGCGCAAAACTCCATCGCAAATCGGGCTTGCTTTGCCATGTCGACGCTGTCGTCAAAAACGACCAGCCCGCCATGGCCGATCAGGCCATCAACACTGGTAAAGGCTTCATAGTCAAAGGCTGTGTCGAACTGGCTGGGTGGGTGATAGGCGCCCAATGGCCCACCGACCTGCACCGCGCGGACGGGGCGGCCCGATGCCGTGCCGCCGCCAATATCCTGCACCAGCTCACCAAGGCTAATGCCAAAGGCGGTTTCGAATAGGCCGCCGAACATCACATTTCCGGCAATTTGGATCGGCATCGTCCCGCGAGAACGCCCCATGCCATAGGCGGCATAGGCCTCTGCGCCATTGGCAAGGATCCAGGGCACGGTGGTCAGCGTCAGCACATTGTTGACGACCGTCGGCTTGCCGAACAGACCTTCCAGAGCGGGCAGGGGCGGCTTAGCGCGCACTTCCCCCCGCTTGCCCTCTAGGGAATTAAGAAGCGAAGTTTCTTCCCCGCACACATAAGCACCAGCGCCCACGCGGATCTCCACGTCAAAGGGCGCAATCAAGTGCGCACAGGCACGCGCAGCGGCCTCCATCTTAGCAATGGCGTGCGGATATTCAGAGCGAATATAGACATAGCCCTTGGCCGCGCCCACGGCGAACCCAGCAATGGCCATGCCCTCGATCAGCTGAAATGGGTCGCCCTCCATCGCCATGCGATCGGCAAAGGTGCCGCTATCCCCTTCGTCCGCATTGCAAACGATGTATTTCTGATCAGCATG
>RFSU01000017.1 GCA_009923795.1 Sphingomonadaceae bacterium | reverse complement strand
GGGCCAGCGACAAGACCCGCCATGCGGTGGATGGCCTAACCCAGCGTCGTTTGGATCGGCCCTATGTGCGCCAAAATGGCAAGCTGGTCGCCGTGGATTGGGCCGATGCCCTGAAGGCTGTTGCCAGTGCCGCGGACAAGGCCGGAAAATCGGTCGCGGCCATTGCGGGCGATCAGGTCGATTGTGAAACCATGTTCGCCGCGCGTCAGCTTGTGAAATCGCTGGGCGGCTCCATGCTGGAAGGCCGCCAGACCGGCCTTGCTTATGACACATCCAGCTTGACTGCGGTGAATTTTAACACCGGCATTGCCAATGTTGAGACTGCAGATGTCATTCTGCTCGTCGGGTCAGATACCCGGCGTGAAGCGCCGTTGGTCAATACCCGCATCCAAAAGGCTGTCCGGAAAAAGGGCGCGAAGGTGTTTGCCATCGGACCGGAAACCGACCTGACCTATAAGGCGGAATTCCTTGGCGCAAATCTTGGCCTGCTTGGTAAGCTGCCCAAGCATGTCAGCGACGCCTTTAAGGCGGCACAACGCCCGGTTCTCATCGTTGGTGGCGGCGCACTGCGCTATGAAGGCGCGCATGGCGCGGCGCTGGCCTTTGCCAAGAAGTTTAAGCTCGTCCGGGATGGCTGGAATGGCTTTAACGTCCTGCATTTTGCCGCCGCACGCATGGGTGGCCTGATGCTCGGCTATGCCTATGATGGCGGGATCAAGGCTTTGGCCGCGAAGAAGCCGAAGCTGGCCTTTTTCCTGGGCGCGGATGAGGTGGATTACAGCCTCTTTGCCGATAGCTTTAAAGTCTATGTCGGCCATCATGGCGATGCAGGTGCGCATGCGGCGGATGTGATTTTGCCGGGCGCTGCCTATACCGAAAAGGCGGGCACTTACGTCAATCTAGAAGGCCGGGTGCAGCAGGCCGATCGTGCCGTCTTCGCACCGGGCGATGCGCGCGAGGATTGGTCAATCTTCCGGGCATTGTCTGATCTGACGGGCAAGGTTTTGCCGTTTGACAGCTTTGATGAACTGCGCGCTGCAATGGCCAAGGCAGTTCCAGCACTCGGCCGTGAAGGGCTTGCTGATTATGGCTGGGATGTCCCAGCACTGCCGGAAAAGGCAGTGGCTGACATTGCCGATTATCCGATCAAGGATTTCTACCTGACCAACGCGATTTGCCGCGCCTCTGAAACGATGCAGCGCTGCTCAAGCGAACTGGTCAAAGGCGAAGAATGGCTGGAGGCCGCAGAATGACCTTTACCCAATGGTTCCAATCCTGGGGCGGTGAGGCATTTGGCTGGTTCTTGGCCACAACCGTCCTCATCCTTATGATCGCCCTGCCGCTGATGCTGGCCGTTGCCATGATCATTTATGCAGATCGTAAGATTTGGGCCGCTATGGCGCTGCGCCGTGGTCCGAACGTCGTCGGCCCGTTTGGTCTGTTGCAGTCTTTTGCCGATGGCCTGAAGGTCATGCTGCAAGAAACGATCATTCCGTCGGCGGCCAATCGCGGGCTGTTTTTGCTCGCGCCAATCATCACCTTCACGGTGGCCCTGATCGTCTGGGCAGTGATCCCCTTTGGGCCGGGCATGGTGCTGGCCGACATTAATGTGGGTCTGCTCTATCTGCTCGCGGCGTCCTCTCTGGGCGTTTATGGGGTGATTATCTCGGGTTGGGCCTCCAACTCCAAATATCCCTTTTACTCAGCCCTTCGGGCCGCCGCCCAAATGGTATCCTATGAAGTGTCGATCGGTTTCGTGCTGATTTCGGTCGTTCTCTGGGCGGATTCCTTCAATCTGTCGACAATCGTTCTGGCGCAAAAGGCGCATGTTTTTGGCTTTTTAAACGGCTTTGGGTTCAACCCGTTGCTCTTCCCAATGGCAGTCGTGTTTCTGATCTCCGCCCTTGCGGAAACGGCGCGTGCGCCCTTCGATCTGACCGAGGCGGAATCGGAACTGGTCGCCGGTTATCAGACCGAATATTCGTCGATGAGCTTCGCGCTTTTCTGGCTCGGCGAATATGCGAACGTCATCCTGATGTGCGCGCTGAACGCGATCCTGTTCTGGGGCGGCTGGCTGCCCCCGATTGATTGGGCGCCGCTTTATGCCGTGCCGGGGATCATCTGGTTTTTCGCGAAAATCCTGATCTTCTTCTTCATCTTCTCTTGGATCAAGGCCACTGTGCCGCGCTTCCGCTATGATCAGCTGATGCGTCTGGGTTGGAAAATCTTCCTGCCACTCTCTTTGATCTGGGTCTTTCTCGTTTCGGGTTATCTGATGCTGACAAGGTATGGCGCATGAGTGCGATTGCTCACTTCATCAAGACCTTCACGCTCTGGGAGTTTGTGAAGGCGCACTGGCTGACTTTGAAGTATTTCTTCAAGCCCAAGGCGACGATCAACTATCCCTATGAGCGCAACCCGCTCAGCCCGCGGTTTCGCGGGGAGCATGCGCTGCGCCGCTACCCCAATGGCGAAGAACGCTGCATTGCGTGCAAGCTGTGCGAGGCGGTTTGCCCGGCACAAGCCATCACCATTGAGGCCGAGCCGCGCGATGACGGCAGCCGCCGCACCACGCGCTATGACATTGACATGACCAAGTGCATTTATTGCGGTTTTTGTCAGGAAGCCTGCCCGGTGGATGCCGTGGTGGAAGGCCCGAATTTTGAATATGCGACCGAAACCCGTGAGGAGCTTTTGTATGACAAGGCAAAGCTGCTTGCGAATGGAGATCGCTGGGAACGCGCAATCGCTGCGAATATCGCTGCCGATGCGCCCTATCGTTGATCGGTAAAAGGGGGAGACCATGATCCAGACGTTCGCCTTTTGCCTGTTCGCAGCCGTCGTTATCCTGTCGGGTGCACTGACTATTTTGTCGCGCAACCCGGTGCACAGCGTGCTGTGGCTGATCCTGGCCTTTTTCAATGCGGCGGGCCTGATGGTTCTGGTCGGGGCAGAATTTATCGCGATGCTGCTCGTCATTGTTTATGTGGGCGCAGTCGCGGTTCTTTTCCTCTTCGTCGTCATGATGCTCGATATTGATTTTGCAGAATTGCGCAGCGGCTTTGTTCGCTATGGCTTTTTTGGGCTGCTCATCGCGCTTATTTTGGCAGGGGAACTCATCATCGCGACGGGCGCTTGGAGCGCAGGCGCGATTGAACTCGCCAACCGGACAGCGCCGATTTCCGCCGATCTCAGCAATATCGAGGCGATGGGTGCGCTCATCTATTCCAAATATCTTTATGTGTTTGAAGCAGCAGGGCTGGTTCTGCTCGTCGCGCTGATCGGCGCGATTGTGCTGACCCATCGGGAACGCAGGGATGTGCGCCCGCAGAATATTTCTGAGCAGGTGAAACGCCGTCCGCAAGATGCGGTGCGCAATATCAATCAGCCGATTGGGCAGGGGGTAGACCTATGATTGGTCTTCAGCATTATCTGGTCGTCTCGGCGATTTTATTTGTGATGGGGGTGATGGGCATCTTCATCAACCGCAAGAACATCATCATCATCTTGATGGCGATTGAGCTCATCCTGCTATCGGTGAATATCAACCTTGTCGCCTTTAGCGCCTTTCTGGGTGATTTGGTGGGGCAGGTGTTTGCCATGTTCGTGCTGACGGTGGCGGCGGGTGAAGCAGCCATTGGGCTTGCCATTCTCGTCATTTATTTCCGCGGACGCGGATCAATCGCGGTTGATGATGTCAACCGGATGAAGGGTTAAGCGTCGTGGAGACTATTAAGCTTATTGTTTTCCTGCCGCTCTTGGCGGCCATCGTCGCGGGGCTTGGCAATCGAATGATTGGCAATGTCGCGGCGAAAATCGTCACCACAGCCGCGCTCTTCCTCTCCTGCGCGCTCAGCTGGCCGATCTTTATCTCGTTCATGACGGGTGGGGCTGAGGCACATGTCGTACCTGTGCTCGACTTTATCCGGTCTGGCGATCTGGACGTTCAATGGTCGCTGCGCGTCGATACGCTGACGGCGGTCATGCTGGTCGTCGTTACAAGCGTCTCCAGCCTCGTCCATCTCTATAGCTGGGGCTATATGTCTGAAGACCCCAGTCAGCCGCGCTTTTTCGCCTATTTGTCGCTCTTCACCTTTGCGATGTTGATGCTCGTGACGGCCGACAGCCTGGTGCAAATGTTCTTCGGTTGGGAAGGGGTGGGTCTCGCTTCTTATCTGCTGATTGGCTTTTGGTATCATAAGCCCAGCGCCAATGCCGCCGCGATCAAAGCGTTTGTCGTCAACCGCGTGGGGGATTTTGGCTTTTCACTCGGCATCTTCGCGGCCTTTCTGGTGTTTGGTACTGTCTCCATTCCCGAAATCCTCAGCCTGGCTCCATCCTATGCGGGGTCGACCATTGGGTTTCTTGGCTATCGTATTGATACGATCACGCTGATCTGCATCCTGCTGTTCATCGGTGCGATGGGCAAATCGGCGCAGCTCGGCCTGCATACATGGCTTCCCGACGCGATGGAGGGGCCGACGCCCGTCTCCGCGCTCATCCACGCCGCCACCATGGTGACCGCAGGCGTGTTCATGGTGTGCCGCCTGTCACCGCTGTTTGAACTGTCGGAAACCGCAACCACTTTGGTCACCTATGTCGGGGCGGCCACTGCGCTGTTTGCGGCAACGGTGGGTACGACGCAGACCGACATTAAGCGCGTGATCGCCTATTCAACCTGTTCGCAGTTGGGCTACATGTTCTTTGCCGCAGGCGTTGGTGCCTATGGCGCGGCGATGTTCCATTTGTTCACGCACGCCTTCTTTAAGGCGCTGCTGTTCTTGGGTGCAGGCTCGGTGATCCATGCCATGCATCACGAACAGGATATGCGCTATTATGGTGGCCTGCGGAAGCATATTCCGCTGACCTTCTGGGCGATGATGGCGGGCACGCTTGCCATTACGGGTGTGGGTGTCATCGGCGTGTTTGGCTTTGCCGGATTTTATTCGAAGGACGCCATCATTGAGGCTGCCTTCGCCAGTGGCACACAGGCCGGCGGCGTTGCCTTTGCGGTCGCGGTGTTCGCAGCACTGCTCACCAGCTTCTATAGCTGGCGTTTGATGTTCCTGACCTTCTTCGGCAAGCCGCGCTGGTCGCAGTCAGAACACATCCAGCATGCAGCCCATGATCATGGCCATGATGACCATCATGGTCACGCCCATGATGAGGATGATGGCTCGCTGGGCTATCACCCGCATGAAAGCCCATTGCCGATGCTCGTTCCGCTGATCGTGCTCACACTCGGCGCCATTTTTGCGGGTTATGTCTGGCACACGCCCTTCCTGGATGCGGAAAAGGGTGTGGAGTTTTGGCAAGGCAGCATCGCCTTTGACACGCATCTGATGCACGCCATGCATGAGGTGCCGTTGCTGGTAAAGCTGTCGGCAACCATCGTGATGATCCTTGGTCTCGCCCTTGCTTGGTGGGCCTATATTAAGGACACGAGCGTCCCGGCGCGCTTCACGGCGACCTTCCCCGCCATTTATCGGTTCCTGCTGAACAAATGGTATTGGGATGAGCTTTATAATCTGATCTTCGTAAAGCCGGCCTTCTGGCTCGGCCGCCTGTTCTGGAAAAAGGGCGATGAAGGCACGATTGACCGGTTCGGCCCGCATGGTGCGGCGGAAATGGTGCTTCAGGGCAGCCGCCTCGCGGTCCGCTTTCAGACGGGCTATCTTTATTCCTATGCCTTCGTGATGCTCCTTGGGCTCGTGGGCCTTGCAACTTGGGCGATGACGCGATGAGCTATCCCATTCTCTCGATCATGATCCTGCTGCCCATCGCAGCGGCCATCTTGACGCTGTTCCTCACTGCGCAGGCCGCGCGCTGGGCGGCGCTTGGCACGACTTTGGGGCTCTTTGGCCTTGGTGTTGCGCTGTGGCACGGCTTTGACGTGGGCGGCCCGCAGTGGCAGTTTGTTGAGAATGCCCCGATTTTTGGGCGTTTCTCTTGGGCCTTGGGCATTGATGGCATCGCTTTGATGCTGATCGTGCTGTCGGTCTTCCTGATGCCGATCTGCATCCTTGCCAGCTGGACATCGATTGAAAAGCGCGTGCCTGAATATATGGCAGCCTTCCTGCTGATGGAGGCGCTGATGATCGGCGTCTTTTCAGCGCAGGACATGTTCCTGTTCTACATCTTCTTCGAAGCCGGCCTGATCCCCATGTATCTCATCATCGGGATTTGGGGCGGGGCAGACCGGATCAAGGCGAGCTATAAGTTCTTTCTTTATACGCTGTTCGGCTCCTTGCTGATGCTGGTTGCGATGCTGTGGATGTCGCGCGAAGCGGGCACCACCGATATTCCGTCGTTGATGCAGTATAACTTCCCCGTAGAGGCGCAGACTTGGCTGTTCCTGGCCTTTTTCGCGTCTTTCGCGGTGAAGGTGCCGATGTGGCCCGTCCACACATGGCTGCCCGATGCGCACGTTCAGGCCCCAACCGCAGGCTCGGTCATTCTGGCGGGCGTGCTGCTGAAAATGGGGGGCTATGGCTTTATCCGCTTCTCGCTCCCCATGTTCCCCGAAGCCTCGGCTGGGCTGGTCTGGCTGGTCTTTGGTATGTCGATGGTCGCTGTGGTCTACACCTCGCTCGTCGCGCTGGTGCAGCAGGATATGAAGAAGCTCATTGCCTATTCTTCGGTCGCGCACATGGCCTTTGTCACCATCGGGCTGTTCGCCTTTAACCGGCAGGGCATTGAAGGTGCATTGATGGTCATGCTGGCGCACGGACTTGTCTCTGGCGCCTTGTTCCTCTGTGTCGGCGTCATCTACGATCGGCTCCATGCGCGCGAGATTGCGCGCTATGGCGGCCTCTCCAACAACATGCCCTATTATGCGCTCTTCTTCCTGTTCTTCACGATGGCGAGTGTCGGCTTGCCGGGTCTGGCGAACTTTGTTGGAGAGTTTCTGGCGCTGGTCGGCGCCTATGAAGCGAATAGCTGGGTCGCCGCCGTCGCGACCACGGGCATCATCTTGGGCGCGGCCTATATGCTTTACCTCTATCGTCGGGTCGCCTTTGGCGCGCCAGCAGGCGAAGATACAGCGGCGATGCGTGACATATCGGCACGCGAATGGCTGACCTTGGCCCCCATTGCGGCCGCGACCTTGTGGATGGGTGTCTATCCCGAAAGTTTCTTGGCCCCGATGCGCAATGACGTGACCAGCCTTTTGGTGCGGCTCGAAAGCGCGGCACCTGCCGGGGATGCGCAATTGAAAAAGGGCAGCCCAAAGGCTGATGCCCATCACGAAGCCGCGCATGGGGAGGCGCACTAATGTCTATTATCGACTCTCTCATGCTCACCTTGCCGGAACTGGTGTTGACCGGGGCGGCTTTGATTTTGATGCTGGTGGCAGCATTTGCAGGTGACCGCGCGACCCGGCTCATCAATGCAGGGGCGATTGCTGCCCTGATTGGCGCGACCTTGGTTCTTGGCCGGGAAGGTGTTGGGTTTGACGGCCTGTATACCGCGGACGCCTTTTCCAACTTTACCAAGCCCCTCATCTATCTGGCCGCCGGTGTTTCCATCTTGCTGTCGACCCGGTTTTTCGCGGCTGAAGAGCGGCTTCGTGCGGAATATTCCGTCCTGATTCTGCTGGCGACAATCGGCATGGGGATGATGGTATCAGCATCCAATTTGCTGACGCTCTATGTCGGTTTGGAAATGCAGAGCTTGGCCGCTTATGTGCTGGCCAGCTTCATGCGCAAGGATGCACGGTCCGCCGAAGCCGGGCTTAAATATTTTGTGCTGGGCGCGCTTGCCTCTGGCATCCTGCTCTATGGCATTTCGCTGCTCTACGGTTTTTCCGGAACGATTGATTATCACGGCGTTGCAAAAGGCTTGGCCGATGGCGTCAATATGGGCGAATTGTTCGGCATCGTCTTCGTGCTGGCGGGCCTGTCCTTCAAAATTGCCGCTGTGCCGTTCCATATGTGGACGCCCGATGTCTATGAAGGCGCACCGACGCCCGTCACCGCCTATTTCGGCACTGCGCCCAAAGTCGCGGCTGTCGCTCTTTTGGTGCGGGTCAGCATCGAAGCGATGGGAAGTGCGGTTGAAAGCTGGCAGCAGATCCTGATCTTCACCTCTTTGGCCTCCATCATCTTGGGTGCGGTGGGCGCAATTGGGCAGACGAACATCAAAAGGCTGCTCGCCTATTCGTCGATCAACAATGTTGGCTTTGTGCTCGTCGGCTTGGCCGCAGGCACAGAGGCAGGCGTTGCGGCCACGCTGACCTATATGGTCATTTATGTTCTGATGACGCTGGGCAGCTTTGCCTGCGTTCTCCAGATGCGGACGGCCGATGGCGTCCATGTCGAGGATATTCAGAGCCTGTCGGGCCTCTCCCGTCGTCAACCGGCGCTGGCCGCTGCCTTTGCGATCTTCATGTTCTCGCTGGCCGGTATTCCGCCGCTGCTTGGCTTTTGGGCAAAGTTCGTGGTGTTTGATGCGGCCGTCGCTGCCGGGCTGATGCCCCTTGCCGCTATCGGTATTGCCGCATCGACCATCGGGGCGTTCTATTATCTGAAGATCGTCAAAATCATGTATTTTGATGAGCCAGCCGAGGCCTATCACCCCGTCACCAGCTATGTGGAAAGCGGCGTTATTGCCCTGACAGCGGTGGCGGTCTCACCCATTGGTTATCTCGCCATCCCAATGCTGGGTGCGGCAACCGCTGTCGCTGCAAAGGCGCTGTTCTGATCGATCTCTTCCGCTCGGTTGAGGAGACGGGATCGACCAATGCCGATCTCCTCAATCTCGCGACACAGGGCGCGCCAGATGGGCTGTGGCTGCGGGCGGATCGGCAAAATGCGGGCAAAGGCCGCATGGGCCGGGACTGGCAGTCTCCAATTGGTAACTTCTATGGCAGCATTTTGGTGCGGCTGCGTCCCGAAGATCCTCTGCCGCCCACGCTGGCCTTTGTGGCTGCGCTTGCCGTTTATGATGCCCTTAAAGAGGTCGCCCCACAGCTCGATCTGCTGATCAAATGGCCCAATGACATCCTATCCGGCGGGGCTAAGATTTCGGGCATTTTGCTGGAACGCCGCGACGATGCCGTGATCATCGGCATGGGGATTAATCTTGCCTTTCATCCGCAAGGGCTGGGTCGGCCCGTGACGAGCCTGTCCGCATTGGGCGCTTCACCGCCAACCCCGCAGGAGTTTCAACCCATACTCGCCCTTAGCTTTTCCCATTGGCTGGGTCTTTGGCGCGCGGGAGGGTTGCCGGACATATTGGCGGCTTGGCAGGCCCAGGCCCATGCCAAGGGGACGCCGCTGTCTGTTCATCTGCCCGATGGACAGAGCATTGAAGGCGTGTTCGATGGCCTTGACGTACAGGGGGCGTTGCAGCTGCGCTTGGCGGATGGCGCAGTCCGTGCCATTCATGCGGGCGATGTGTTTTTGATTTAGGGAAAAGGGTGAGGCAAATGCTGCTCGCAATTGATGCCGGCAATACGAACATTAAGTTCGCGCTGTTCGATGGGCTGGAAATCAAGGCCCGCTGGCGGATCGCAACCGATTCCCGCCGAACGGGCGATGAATATGCCGTCTGGCTGCTGCAATTGCTCGACCTAGAAGGCGTAGATCGCGCGGATGTCACGGACGTTATCATTTCCACGGTTGTGCCGCGCGCGCTGCATAATCTTCAGGTGCTCTCTTCAAAATATTTCGGCTTAGAGGCGCTGGTCGCCGGGCGTGGCCCCGTCTCTTGGGGGCTAGAGCTGGATGTCGATGAACCGCAAAATGTGGGGTCGGATCGGGCCTGCAACGCCACCGCCGCCCATGCCGCGCATTCGGGCAATCTGATCGTCATCAGCTTTGGGACGGCGACGACATTTGATCATGTGACGCCCACAGGGGCGTATCGCGGCGGGATTATTGCGCCGGGCATCAACTTGTCGCTTGATGCACTTGTGGCGGCGGCGGCGAAGCTGCCGCGCATTGCGATTGAGGCCCCGGCGGATGACAATGTGATTGGCCGCACAACCGAAAGCCAGATGCTAATTGGCGTTTATTGGGGCTATGTCGCGATGATTGAAGGGCTGATCAGCCGTATGAAGCGGCAGATTGCAGAGACCGTCACGGTCGTTGCAACGGGCGGGCTTGCCGTCTTGTTTCAACAACATGCCCATCTTTTCGATGCCGTTGATGGCGATTTAACGCTCAGGGGACTTGCGCTTCTCTACGCGCGCCGCGATGGCAGGGTATGACTCACCCAAAAAATGAACTCCTCTTCCTCGCCCTAGGCGGGTCGGATGAGATTGGCATGAATGTTAATCTCTATGGCTGCCAGGGAAAATGGCTGATGGTCGATCTTGGCATCACCTTCAGCGGCAATGAATATCCGGGGGTAGAGATTGTCCTGCCGGATCTTGAATTTATTGAATCCCGCAAATCCGATTTGCTCGGCATCGTGCTGACCCATGGTCATGAAGACCATATTGGGGCCATCCCCTATCTGGCCGCAGACCTTGGCGTGCCGCTTTATGCAACGCCGTTCACCGCGGGTTTGATCCGGGGGAAGCTGGAAGAAGAAGGCCTGTCCCAAGAGGTGGAGCTGCGCATCTTGCCGATGGAGGGAAGCTGCACCATCGGCCCCTTTGGCTGTGAATTGGTTCCACTCGCCCATTCCATTCCAGAGATGAGCGCCGTTGTTATCACAACGCCCTATGGCCGCATTTTCCACACGGGCGATTGGAAGCTGGATGAGACGCCGGTGATCGGCACGCCTTCGACAGAGGCGCGGCTGAAAGAAATTGGCGATGCCGGCGTGCTGGCGCTTGTGTGCGATTCTACCAATGTCTTTAACTCAGAGCCAAGTGGTTCAGAGGGCAGCGTCTATCCCGATCTTTTGCGCCATGTTCAGGAAGCAAAGGGCCGGGTGGTTGTCACCAGCTTCGCGTCAAATGCCGCCCGATTACAGACTCTGGCCAATGTCGCGCGCAAAGCGGGGCGTAAGCTGTGCGTGGCGGGCCGTTCGCTCAACCGGATTTTGTCGGTCGCGCAGGCGACAGGCTATCTGAAGAACCTGCCCGACATGGTCGATATGAACACGCTTGACCAATATCGGCGCAATGAGGTTTTGGTCATTGCCACAGGCGGGCAGGGGGAATCCCGCGCCGCGCTGGGGCGTATTGCCGAAGGCTCGCACCCAATTAAGCTGACCGAGGGGGATACGGTTATCTTCTCGTCCAAGCAGATTCCCGGCAATGAAGTGGCGATTGGCAAGGTCATGAACCAGCTGGCGCACCGTAATATTCATATGGTCACGGAAAAGCAGGGGCATGTGCATGTGTCCGGCCATCCGGGTCGGCCAGAGCTGGCAGCCCTCTATGGTTGGGTGCGGCCGCAAATTCTTCTGCCCGTGCATGGTGAGCGCCGGCATATGGCGGAACAAGCCCGTTTTGGCCTGTCTCAGGGCATCCCGCAGGCGATTGTGCAGTCCAATGGCGATGTTGTGCGCTTGGCCCCCAACGGCCCTGAAATTATTGGCAAGGAACGCACCGGGCGTCTCATTCTTGATGGCGATGTTATTCTGCCCGCCGATGGCGCGACGATAACGGAGCGGCGCAAGCTGGCGTTGCATGGCGTTATTTCTGTTGCGGTTGCCCTTGATAATGCCGGGCGTGTCTTTGGCACGCCATCCTGCCGGTTCATGGGTATTCCCGTTGAGGAAGACCGCGTGGAGTTTTTGGATGCGGCTTGTGCAGCAGCCGGAAAGGCGGCTGCCTCAAAAGAGCGTGATGAAGCCAAGCTGCGCGAATCGATCCGTCTGGCCGTGCGCCGAACGGCGACGGAGTGGACGGGCAAGAAGCCCATTGTCGAAGTGCTTTTGATTAGGCAGGGATAATCGTCATGAAATGGACCTCAATTCTCGCCATTTACCTGCTGTTCTGGGTGATGAGCGCCTTTTTGGTTATGCCCTTCCATGTCCGCACATCTGAGGAAGAGGGCAAAGACCTTGTTCCCGGACAGGCGGAAAGCGCGCCGCATGAATTCCGCCCGAAGCGGATCGTCCTATGGACGACGGGCGTCTCAATCCTGTTGTTCGGGCTATATTATCTTAATTATGTGAACCAATGGATCACGCCAGAATTGCTAGACTTCACACGCTAAATTCAGCTTGGGGTTAGCCGCGTAGCCGCTCAATGGCTTGTGCGAGCGCAACATAGAGCTTGCCCGCATCCGATGAAATCAGCGTCACGCTCAGCGCGTCTGCATCGCGGGTTGAGATCATATTGCGCAACATAATCTCAAAGTCGCGGACATACAGGTTCACCTGTTCGCGGAACTCATCATCATCGGCATAAAGGCGGCGGACTTCGCGCGCTTCGCTGCTGTTGAGGAGCCGCACGGCGTGCCGGGTGAAGAGGCCCGTTTCGCCGCGCACATAGGCGGCCCATGCCTTGCTAGAAACGTCGGCAGACAGGATTTTAGTGACGCTGAGCGCGCTGCTGTCCATCGCGTCGATGAGGCGGGCCATGCGGCGGGCAAATTGCGCGCTATCGCCGCGAACGGCCTCATCCTTCGCCTCGTCAATCCGGCTTTCTAGGCCAAGGCTGGCGGCTGTAATCGCGGCAATGTCCTCGGTGAGTTGCTGGGTGGCGGCGCGGGCGGCGGCAATCGCCTCTTCCGCGCGACGGGCGATGAGGGCCATTTGTTCTTCCACCGGGACAGACAGGGTGGCTTCCAGAGCCTCGCGGGCCTGTTCTGCAAGCTTGGCAGAGGCTTCGGGCACAACATTGTCCAACGCCGTGCGGGCATGTTCTGCCGCCTGATTGGCCGTGTCTTTAATGCGCAGCAGGGCATCAATGAGCTGCGGTGCGGCAGTCTCGGTGAGGGACTTTGCTTGTTCTTCCGCCGCTTCAATTTCGCGGGTCAGGGCTTCTGCCGTTGCCCGGCTTTCGTGCAGGGTGGCTCCTGCCTTTTCAACCAGACGATCAATCAGGTCGCGCTGTTCGGTGACAAGCGTTTCTGCATCCCGTAGCCGGTCAAGCGCGGCCAGAGAGGCAGTTTCCAGCGCATTAATTTCGGGCAGCGTTTCGCGCGCCTTTTCCTTGCTGGCCTGTGCGGTGGCGACCAAGCGTTTATGGGCCAGCGGCAATGTCTCATCAATTTCCCGAACGGATGCGTCGAGCGCGATGAGCAACGTTTCCGCTTGAGAGATAAGTGCCTCTGCGACCTTGCCGCCCTGATCAAGCGTGCCACCCAGCCGTTCGGCTTCGGCGCGCAAGGCCTGAATTATGGCCGTTGTCTGTACTGCACGCGTTTCTGAATGAGAGGTCAACCCGTCAAACTCAGTTTCCAGCGACGCAATGTCCGCGTGGATGCGCGCAAGGACCGTCTGGCTCGCTTCATCCTGAGCGGACAGGATCCGGCCAATGTCGTCAAGCCGAGCACCAATAACAGCAAGACGTTCCGTCATAGCAGCGGCCGATTGCTCCCCAGACGATGTCATCGTCTGATGCCCCTGCTCAATCAGGGCGACCATTTCTTCGCCCTGTGCCTGCATATCCTTGCGAGCGGATGTCAGCGCGTCGGTTGCCCGGCCCAGCGTCGTATCCACGGCATGGATCGCCGTTGAGGAGGCTTCCTCGATGCGGGCCGCAGCGATGCGCGTCATATCGTCCAAATTGGCGACGCGTTCAGACAGGCGTTGCGCTGCACGCGATGCAATTTCATCGGCGTTGCGGCCACGTTCTGCGAGAATGGCCAATTGCGCGGACAGCTCATTGGCCGCCGACATGGAATTTTGCCCCGTGCTGTCGAGTTGCTCAGCCAGACGATGAATTTCCGCATGGGCGCGCGGCATATCGGCCAACAGGCTGTTCATGTCAGACTTTGCAACGGATGTCCGCGTTTCCAGCGTCGCAGCATGGCGGTTGATCGCGTCCAGCTGGCCTTGAAGAGAGGCAGATACGTCTGACAGACGATCGGAGGTCTCATGGCCCAAGGCCGCAAGGCTATGGCTTTGTTCGGCAAGGCTGGCGCGATTGGCGTCCAGCCGGCGGGCCATATCGGCAAGCGTCAGGCCAAGGCGCATTTCTTCTTTACGCAGCTGATCGATCGTCACCGCGAATCGGGCCGCCTCCGACCGGCTGGAGCGCAAGGCAAGCAGCCAGAATATCCCAAGCAACGCCAATGGTGTGCACAGCCGTGTGATAAAATCAGTTATCTCTGTCAGCGTCGGGACGTCGCCGTTCAGTGTCTGCGCAAAGTCTAGACTCGATGCGAAGATCCACGCCAGAGCCGCCAAGATGCTCAGCATTGCAAGCGCACGATAAACGATTCTGCCGAGCGTCAGCGACGTCTCATCAAGCTCTTCTGGCGCCATATCCAAGTCGCGCATCGGCTTTGACCGGCTCTTGGAAGAGCCAGTGGCGTCTTGGTCGGGCCTGATGCCGACAATTTTCGATCCCCCAGTCATAGGCTGATCTTAGCAGTTTCCCGCCCTGAGGACAGCCCGAAAAGAATCGGCCAGACCGAACCTCTTTTTTTCAGGGGCGTTCGATTCTTTGGATTAGGGGCAGTTTGCAAATTGTTGCAAAAGCCTTATCCGGTGGGATCATTAATCGAGGAGGAATATTGTGCCCCTCGCGGCGCTCATTCTGGCAGAAATAGATGAAGAGACGGGGGCGGCGAGTCAGCCCCTGTTGCTCACGCTTGGCGCGCAGACCTTGCTGGAACGCTTGGCGGATCAGGCGCGCCGGGTCGGCTGCCGTCATATCGTCCTGTGTGCAGGGCCACTGCCGACTGCCCTTGTTCATGCGCTGGATCGGCTCAAGGCGCGCGGGCTGACGATCAGCCTTGCCCGCTCTCCCGGTGAAGCGGCAGATCATTTGCACCCGGACGAGAATGTCCTGGTGTTTTCTGGCGCGGCAATCTTGCGCGATGAGGATTTGACGGCGCTCATTTATCGCGCCGTTCCGACACTTTTGACCATTCCTGAATCTTGGGCGCGTGATCGGTTTGAGCGTATTGATGCGGTGGATAATTGGGCCGGGGTCGCTATTTTACCGGCCAGTCAGATCCGCCACACCGTCGCGATGCTCGGCGAATGGTCTTTTGCGCCAACCTTGATCCGCCGCGCCATTCAACAAGGCGTGAGCCGAGAACCGTTGGCGCTGGTCGCTGAAGGGGATGTGCATGGCATCGCGCCACGCGCCGCCTTAGATCTCAAAGGAACAGCAGCGACACTGGCCAGCACGGTTGTGATCCGCGCCCATGGGGTGGTTGAGCGCTTGGCGATACTGCCTGGATTAAGGCGGTTGTCCACCTGGCTTGCGCTCAAGCCGATTTCGGCCACGCTTATTGCGGTGGCGTCCATATTGGCAGGGGCCGGGGCTTTTGCGGCGGCGGGGTTTGGTTTCGGTCCGTTATCTATGGCGCTGCTTATTGTTAGTGCGGCCTTTGTTTTGCTCACCCAAGTGATCGGACAAATCGGCCATGCAGAGCCGCCTTTTGTAACCAAAATCCTTGGGTCGCGCGCGACTTGGCTTCCGTTTCTCTTGCTGTTTCTATCTGGGCGCAGTGCTTTTGCCAGTTCTGCAAACTGGGTGGCCTCACTGCTGATGACTTGGCTTGCTATTCAGATGCTGTTGCAAGTCGATGCTCGGGCCAAAGGGGCTGTTATGCCAAATTGGCGCTTGGGCAGCACGGGGGAGGCGCTGTTGATTGGGGGCAGCATCTTGGCCGGCTGGCCGAGCATCGGGGTGCTGCTGTGCCTCGCGCACCGGCTGGTGATCCAGCTTTGGATCCAGCGCGCAGCGCCCGCCAAAACGTCCTAATTTTTTACAGACATGAAAAAAGACGGCGCTCCTTTTGGGAGGCCGCCTGTCTTCAATTGTGCGTTTGGCGTCAGCGCTTGGATACAGGCACGTAATCGCGCTGTGTCGGGCCGGTGTAAAGCTGACGTGGACGGCCAATTTTCTGTTCCGGATCAGAAATCATTTCATTCCACTGCGCCACCCAGCCGACGGTGCGGGCCAGGGCGAAGAGCACGGTGAACATATCGGTCGGGAAACCGATAGCCGACAGGATCACGCCCGAGTAGAAGTCCACATTCGGGAAGAGCTTTTTATCAATGAAATAGGGGTCGTTGAGTGCCATTTCTTCGAGCTGAAGGGCAACTTCAAACACCGGATCATTGATCTTGAGCGCATCGAACACTTCGCGCAGCGTCTGCTGCATGACGGTCGCACGTGGATCATAATTCTTATACACGCGGTGGCCAAAGCCCATCAGGCGGAAGGGATCATTCTTGTCCTTAGCGCGGGCAATATATTCCGGAATGCGTTCCGGACGACCAATTTCGCGCAGCATGTTGAGCGCGGCTTCATTCGCACCACCATGTGCCGGGCCCCAGAGGCAGGCAATGCCAGCCGCAATGCAGGCAAAGGGATTTGCGCCCGATGAACCGGCCAGACGGACGGTCGAGGTGGAGGCGTTTTGTTCATGATCGGCATGGAGGATGAAGATACGATCCATCGCGCGTTCAATCGCTGGGTCGAGATGATAGTCCTCAGCCGGAACGCCAAAGGTCATGCGCATGAAATTGGCGGTGTAGGACAGGTCGTTGCGCGGATAGATAAAGGGCTGACCAATGGAATATTTATAGGCCATCGCCGCAATTGTCGGCATTTTCGCGATCAGGCGGTGGGAGGCGACCATGCGCTGATGCGGATCGGAAATGTCCGTCGAATCATGATAAAAGGCAGAGAGCGCGCCAACCACACCGCACATAATGGCCATCGGGTGCGCGTCGCGACGGAACCCGCGATAGAAATTGGACAATTGCTCATGCAGCATCGTGTGACGGCTGATCGTGCGGGTGAAGGTCGCCAACTCAGCTTGTGAGGGCAATTCACCATTGAGCAGCAGATAAGAGACTTCCATGAAGGAGGATTGCTCGGCCAACTGGCCAATCGGATAGCCGCGGTGGAGAAGGATACCCTCGTCGCCATCAATATAAGTCAGACTTGATTCGCAGGCCGCCGTCGACATGAAGCCGGGGTCAAAAGTGAACGCGCCGGTGCTGGCGTAGAGCTTGCGAATGTCGATGACATCCGGCCCGATCGTCCCCTGACGCACCGCATAATTGGTGTCCGCGCCCCCAAGTGTAAGCTTTGCTGTGTTGTCCGACATCATCAGGCCCCTTATTTCATCTCATTTAGGCGTTTCACGCCAAGCAGTCTTGTATCCGTGCCAGAGACTCCTCGCGGCCGAGCAGCACCAGCACATCAAATATTCCGGGGGAGGTTCCCCGGCCCGTCAGCGCCGCCCGTAATGGCTGCGCCACCTTGCCGAGGCCAACACCGGCCTCCGTCGCAATAGCCTTCACACCCTCTTCCAAAAGGACCATATCCCAATTGGTCTGGTCCTTTAGCGCGTCATAGGCCTTGCCCAGAAGGACAATGCCCTCTTCGTTTAGCAGGCTTGCCGCTTTCTCGTCCATTGAAATTGGACGATTATCGAAAAGGAAAAGCGCCCCTTCGGCAATCTCTAACGTCGTTTTGGCACGAACTTTGAGCACGGGCATGGCGCGCACGAGCAAAATCATCTCTGCTTCAGTTAGGGCGCGGCCCAAATGGGCCTCAATGCGCGGCTGGACGATATGCCCAAGCCGGTCATCCTCTGCCTCGCGGATATAATGGCCGTTCAGATTTTCCAGCTTCTTAAAATCAAAGCGCGCAGCCCCTCGGCCCACATCTTTGACGTCAAACCAAGCAATGGCCTGATCCCGGCTGATAACTTCATCATCTCCATGGCCCCAGCCAAGTTTCAGCAGATAATTGTTAATGGCTTCGGGCAAATAGCCCATCTCATCGCGATAGGCGTCCACGCCCAGCGCGCCGTGCCGTTTGGACAATTTGGCCCCATCCGCGCCGTGGATCAGGGGCACATGCGCATAAACCGGCTCTGGCCAGTCCATGCCCCGGATCAACGCCAATTGGCGAAAGGCGTTGTTCAAATGGTCATCACCCCGGATGACATGCGTCACGCCCATATCATGATCGTCGACAACAACGCTCAGCATATAGGTTGGCGTGCCGTCAGACCGCAGCAGGATCATATCATCGAGCTCTGCATTGGCGACGGTCACATCGCCTTGCACCATATCTGAAATCGTCACTGACCCATCCGTCGGGGCTTTGAGCCGGACGACAAAGGGCTTGTCCGTGGGCAGATCGGCTTCTGGCGTGTCGCGCCACGGGCTGCGGATGCGGAACGGGCGCTTTTCGGCTTCAGCAGAAGCCCGCATTTCGGCCAGTTCGGTCTGTGTCAGAAAGCAGTGATAGGCATGGCCACGGGCAATCAGCTCATGCGCAACGTCGGCGTGGCGTGCCGCGCGGTAAAATTGATACACTTCTTCGCCATCCCAATCGAGATCAAGCCAGCGCAGGCCATCCAAAATGGCCTCAATCGCTGCCTCGGTTGATCGGGCGCGATCGGTATCTTCAATGCGCAATAAGAATTTGCCGCCCATGCGCCGGGCATAGAGCCAATTGTAAAGCGCGGTCCGCGCGCCACCAATATGCAGATAGCCCGTGGGCGAGGGCGCAAAGCGTGTCACGACCATTTTATTTTCTTCGCTTGCACCCACGAACGGTTTCTCCAAAAAATAGGACCTGGCCAGAATAGACGGCGAGGCCCCTAGCACGGGATGGGACGCGCTTCAAACGCGCGTGAACGGCCGTGTCCGGTTTCGGATGGACGGGCTTGAGCTTTGGTTGGAGCAACAGCGCGATCAATTGCCGCTCTGGCTGCCTGTCATGCTGGGTGTCGGCATCGCAAGCTGGTTCATTTTCCCTGTTACAGATATGTGGGTTGCCGTTGTCCTCGCCGGGGTATGTCTTGCGTCTTTGGGCTTTGCCCTGCGCCTGAGACGCCGGATTGGGCTGGCAATGCTACTCGCCGGATTGGCCCTGTCGCTGGGCTGTGCGCTGGCTTGGGTGCGATCCACCACAGTCGCGGCCCCCGTCCTTCAAAAGCCGATGGTCAGCATGGTGCAGGGGGAGGTGCTGCGCGCCGAAAAAATTGTCGCGCGCGATGTATGGCGTCTCACAATCGCAACGGATGGCGCAAGCGGACTTCCGCCCAAGGTGCGGATCAGCATCCCCATGACGCAATTGCGCGACGCGCCTGCCAAGGGCGCGCGTGTCTCGGTTCGCGCAAGGCTCATGCCGCCCGCTCCGCCGCTTATCCCGGGGGGATATGATTTTGCCCGTCAGGCGTGGTTCTCGGGGATTGGGGCCGTGGGCAAGGCGCTTGATCCGCCGATATTTAATCCAGCCTCTGGCCCGCCGGGACTGCGCGACAGGCTGACGCGCCATATTGCCGAGCAATTGCCCGACACAGAAGAAGGCGTTGGCGTGGCGCTGGTCACCGGGGATCAAGGGCTGGTGACGACGCAGGATGCCGATGCCCTGCGCGCGAGCGGCCTTGCGCATTTGCTCTCCGTCTCAGGCCTGCATATCTCGGCGGTCGTCGCAGGCGTGTTTTTGCTGTCGTTGCGCGTTTTGGCGCTCAGCCGATATTTGGCCTTAACGTGGCCATTGCTCCCCGTCGCCGCTGGCTTGGCCGCCCTTGCGGGGATTGGCTATACATGGCTGGCGGGCGCTGAAGTCCCGACAATACGGTCCTGCATTGCCGCGATCTTGGTGTTGATCGGTATGTCCATCGGCCGGGAGGCGATGACGCTCCGCTTGGTCGCAACGGGTGCACTCATCGTTTTGTTGCTCTGGCCAGAGGCGCTGATCGGCCCCAGCTTTCAGCTAAGTTTTGCGGCCATCACCGCCATTGTGGCCTTCCATGAAAGTCGGGTCGCCCGCACCCTTTTGGCCGTGCGGGAAGAGGGCTGGATCGCACGATGGGCGCGCGCTCTCTTGGGCCTGTTGCTGACCGGCCTTGTTGTGGAAATCGCCTTGATGCCCATCGCGTTGTTCCATTTCCACAAGGCCGGCCTTTATGGCGCCTTGGCAAATCTCATTGCAATTCCGCTCACCACTTTTGTCATCATGCCGGCGGAGGCTCTGGCGCTGATCCTAGATCCGCTTGGGCTTGGCGCGCCGTTCTGGTGGATAACAGGGCAGGCCATCTCGCTCTTGCTGATGCTCGCCCATTTGGTTGCCGCTCAACCGGGGGCAACGGCGCTCCTCCCGTCCATTCCCATTGGCGCATTTGCGGCCATGATTGCGGGGGCATTCTGGTTGCTGCTGTGGCGCGGGCGGGTTCGACTTCTAGGGTTTGGGCCGTTTGTTGCGGGCGCGCTTTGGGCGGCGGTCGCACCTGCACCCGATATGCTGGTGACCAATGATGGCCGCCATGTTGCTATCCGCGATGATCAGGGGGGCATGGCGATATTGCGGCCAAGATCGGGCGATTTTGTCCGCCAGGCTCTGGCCGAGCGCGCCGCCTATGCGGGGGAGCTGGAAGATCTGGATGGCGCGGCGCGGGCTAATTGCAGCGCCGATGCGTGTCTTGTTCGCCTCTCACGCGGCGGGCGGGATTGGCAGATTCTTATGCTCAGAAGTCGTCACAGAATAAAATGGCAAGATATTGTTATTGCCTGCCAAAAATCAGATATTATCATCAGTGATCGGCTATTGCCCCGGGCCTGCGCGCCCAAATGGGTCCGGATTGATCCGGCATTTTCGGCAAAGACAGGCGG